>CAITIF010000061.1 GCA_903892365.1 uncultured Pirellula sp.
AATCAAACAGCTCATCGAAAGCCAGAACTATCGCTGCGCTCTCACCAATCGCCCGCTAACTCCCGAGACAGCATCGCTTGATCACAAGCAGCCAATCTCGCGAGGCGGAACACATGAAGTCGCGAACCTCTGGGTGGTTGAGCACTTTGTCAACACCGCGAAGGGAAGTCTCACCGTCGACGAGTTCGTCTCGATGTGCCGCGATGTCGTGCGTCACCAGGACGCAATCACCACCCCAAAGGGTGCCGAGCCAACGCAAGCCACCCTTGAGGGGGCAGGTCAGACGCCAATGACGCCCCTCATGAGCGTTTAGGTACTCCGGCCCGAGACCAACAACCTTGGGCTGCGGGAACAGCCGCGCGATTAGACACAGTTTGTTTTTTATGTCCGCCAACAAAGGAGACCCAAAACATGAGTGACGTAAAGCCTGCTCGCGATCGTTGGAATGATGCAATCGTCCCAGCCGCGCGAGGACTCGAAAGCTTCTTCTGGAAGCTCGCTTGGTTCGTTGTTTTTCTTGCACTGCTGTTTGGAGGCGAGTGCCGTCGGATGCTCTTACCAGAAAGGATGCCCAATGATCATGCCCGTCCAGCAGACATCGAGTCGTCGAATCTGCTTGATCTGCGAACGTCGGCCGCGGGCCGGCAATGACGACATCTGCGATGAGTGCACTTCGCTGCTCATTCGCGAACACCAGAACCATCGGCGGGAGTACCTGCAGTGGTCAAAGAAGCCGGCGGATCGTCGGCGTCGAATCTACGGTCCACGCGAAGGCGATGAGGCCACACCGTTTCAAGAAAATCTTATTCGAGCCATGGAGGAACGTTCATGCTAACGATTGAACTACGAAGTATCGGAGACATCCGTCCTTACCCCAACAACCCGCGAACGAATGACAACGCAGTCGATGCAGTTGCAGCGTCGATTCGTGAATACGGTTGGAGACAACCGATCGTTGTTGATTCCGATGGAGTCATCATCTGCGGTCACACGCGATACAAGGCCGCGCAGAAACTTGGCGTCGACCAAGTGCCAGTGCATGTTGCGACCGATCTATCGCCGGAGAAGATCCGAGCTTACCGAATCGCTGACAATCAGTCGGCAGACCTGGCAGATTGGAATTACGATCTCTTGCCGATCGAGCTGAAGGAGCTGGGCGAAGGCGGATACGACCTTGGTCTGCTCGGCTTCGATGCGGATGAACTCGCCAAGCTGCTCGACACCGGCGTCAACGAAGGGCTCACCGATCCAGACGATGTGCCGGAGCCGCCAGACGAAGCGGTTACCCAACCAGGCGATCTTTGGATCCTCGGAAACCATCGGCTACTCTGTGGTGACTCGTCGTCGCCGGCGGACTTAGATCGGCTCTTGGCCGGCGCTGCGATCCACTTGTGCAACACAGATCCGCCCTACAACGTAAAGGTCGAACCGCGATCGAATAACGCGATCGCTGCGGGTTTGTCTTCGTTCTCGAACGATGGGGCATCGGGCCGGCTGAAGCAAGGACAAGGCAACGCCGCTTCGTTTGGTGTCGATCACGAAACGGGCAAACCAAAACATGCAGCGACTCACAAGAAGCTTCGTCCAAAGGATCGACCGCTTGCAAATGACTTCGTCAGCGACGAGGCGTTCGACAAGCTGCTTGATGATTGGTTTGGAAACATTGCCCGAGTCTTACTGCCAGGTCGCTGCTTCTACATCTGGGGTGGCTACGCCAACTGCGGCAACTATCCACCGGTACTGAAGAAGCATGGGCTGTACTTCTCGCAATCCATCATCTGGGACAAGCAGCATCCAGTTTTGACGCGAAAAGATTTCATGGGCGCGCATGAATGGGCGTTCTATGGCTGGAAAGAAGGTGCCGGCCATAAGTTCTATGGACCGAAGAACATCACGGACCTTTGGCATGTCAAGAAGATCCCTCCGCAACAGCTTGAACATTTAACGGGCAAGCCGGCTGAACTCGCTGTCCGCGCGATGCAGTATTCGTCGGTGCAAGGCGAGAACGTCCTCGACCTGTTTGGTGGCAGTGGCTCAACGCTGATCGGCGCTGAGCAGTGCGGTCGCAACGCGTTCTTGATGGAACTCGACACGCTGTATTGTGATGTCATCGTTGATCGCTTCCAGCGTTTCACAGGTATCCCTGCGGTCTTGGAACGAACGGGCGAATCTCCGATCCCCATGAAGGCGCGAGAGGAGAACATGCGATGACGCAACGGTCACCGGCCAGAGGTTCAATCACGCCGTTCGGCTATCGACGGATCACGTGCAAGGATCGGAAGCAAAGGTTTGAGCATGTAATCGTCTGGGAGACGCACCATGGGCCTATCCCTGAAGGCATGGAGCTACACCATCGCAACGGTGACAAGCTCGATAACCGACTTGAGAACCTCATGCTGGTGACTCGCTTGGAGCACAAGCGGATTCACAGCGGTTGCATCCGAGTTGGCAGCCGCTGGTTGAAACGCTGTCGGCGCTGCCAATGGTATCGGCCCGTCGACACGGAGTTCTACGAATACAAGGGACGCAACGGTGTGATGGGGGTGTGCAAGCGCTGTCTATCGGACCTCGCCGTCATCGCGAAACGCAATCGGAAACTTCGTGCAAAACAAAACTCATCGAATCAGTAAAGCCCATCAAAGCCTATGACAATGCCAAGCGTCGTCCTCGAAAATGTAAACATACTCGGTGCCGCAGTTCCTCGCGAACTCGTGGAGAGCTGCACGCGTCGGCATGACAACCGTGCGATTACCGTCGGTGAAGCGCTCGGGCGTTCCGTCGTTAGCGAGCGATCGAATATCGCCGCCTGCGACCAGCGTTCGTGCCGACTCGATCGATGTGTAATGTTCTTTGAGGACTCTGCCGGCGTGGTCTTGGTAGCCATCGAAGTGAAGGTAGATCGCTGCGTAGCGACCGTCTTCTTGCTTGCAGGCAATCGTTGCTCTTGTGGACATAGGTTGGTTTCCTTACTTCGATGGTTCGTGGTGGTTGGGTTCGACGATGGCGACGCAATCGTCGGGCATCGTCAACATAAGCGAGCGGCCGTTGTCCCAGTCGAC
>CAITIF010000062.1 GCA_903892365.1 uncultured Pirellula sp.
CGTAACGCGGCTAGCGCCCGCGGCTCAGCAATTTGCTTGCGCAAACTACAAAGTGAGTGCCATTTGGCTACCGTCCAATGAGCTTACGCATTTCGTTTCAGCGATATTGAGTAAAGCAATACGATGGATCCGCTCGCAAGTAGAGACCATGGGAACCATTCTGACGGCCGGAATACTCGTTCAACTCCGGATTGAGCGGGTGAAGAAAAAAAGCCGCCGGATTGTTGCATGCTTTGTTGCGCTGGATCGTCAATAACCCCGGCAACTAAAACCGCGCTATCAATCAAAAGGCATTCGATTCCCATAATGATGAGAACGATACCAACCGCACAAAAAAAAGCTCGCCACATAGTTGAAGGACGAATCAAGATTCGTACACCCTTGATGGTTGAAACAGGTTGAAGCGACAGAGGATGTCTCTTCATGAACACGACCACTCCGATGGACATCGGCGACCGAAAACAAAAGCTCCAGCCAAACAAGGTGGATGCAAGGTTTTTTTGCTATCAATCCTGGTGCCCTTGGATTTTTCGGCATCATCCCAATCTTCTGCAGATCTGCGACTTAAGCGGATTGATCTGAATTCGAGGCGGTGATCGGATTGCTGGATTGCTTTGCAAACGGTGAGGTTGGATCTTGTTGCGCTACGGGGTCGACATTTGCCCATGGCGAAGTCGGTTCTTTGCGCACTTGCCGGAAATAGTCGGCAATAGTGGCAAGCGCATAGAATCGATCTTTTGACTTCAGTAGCATCGCACCCACAGCATCCACGTGAAGTCCGAAATCGCGATGTGACTTTCTCGGCAAAAGTTTAGGTCGACCGAAAATCGGAAACAGTGCAATCAGTGCAAGCATGCCTAAAAACACTGCGTGAAGGGTCACTACATTGAGCGGCCAAATGGTAAGCATCTCGAACCCTTTTTGCTGTTCGGCTAAATCATCCTTTCTCACGATGGGGTCCAGTGCCCCCGATACGAAGCCAACGCTTTCTTTAGGTAGTTTTGCGATGAGCCGTCGCGTCAATGCGCGATTTTGGTCATTGATCAATCCAAGATTGGAGATCATGGAGGAATTTGCCAAGACAATGACTCTAGATTTGCCCCATTTCGAACTGGTTATCTCTGCAATTAACGGCTCGCGTTCCTTTGTCGCAAGCAAAAAGTCTAAACGTGGGCGATCGCTTTCAGGAAACATTTTGATTGCCGTAAGTATTTCTGCATCTTGTTTGCTCCACTCAAATTCATAATCCGGTGCAGCCGGTGTATTCGTGGGGGGCGCGATCGTATTCGGGGCGGTGGCTGGAGATCCGGTGTTGGTGGCTGTGGGGGCCGAAATAGGAGCAGGCTCTCGATCAAATGCCTTTTTCAGATCCGAATAGGAACGAAGATTCATTCCAACCGGGACACCTCTAAGGAAGATTCTCGACTTGCTTATGTCGATGGAGTCCGCCCAAGGGCCCGAGACAGATTTCACTTGTTTCTCAACGGAGTTCGTATAGTCGAATAGGAACCAAGGGGTTGCAACATTCTGGCGGACTGAAGATCGCAATTGATCCAATTCACGCTGTGCGATTGCGATCTGTTCCAAGCAGTTCCAACGTTCTTCTTCATTGCTTTCTTCCTGCAGTATTTTCTCCGAGCATTGACGCCAATAGTCTTCCATCGCGGAAAAGTCGCGTCCGACATAAACCAGAGTGCGGTCGCCGGAAGCAAGCCATTGGTTCATCCATTCGAAGGTTTCAGAGCGATGTGCGCCAAAGTGATTAGGGCTCCATACGATCGCCTTGAGTCGATCCATAGCTCGAGGAGAAAGGGAACGAACTTCTTTGGTGTCGCACCCCTCGGAGTCGCATAGATTTCGGAATACCGAAATGCCGGCAGGGCTTTGCCTTGCTTCCGTGCCCTCGCTTATCCCATACTCTCTAGAAAGCTTGTTGCACCCCTGGCTGGCGAAAGTGAACGTGACGAGGAGAACTACGGGGAGGAGTTGACGAACCGTTTTTGAGAGCCTCAGTTTCATGAAGCACCTCCTAAAGCATTTGGCAGCGATGTTGCTGCTGTGCTTTGTTTTTCGATTCGCACCAGCTCGCTTTCAAACGTTGCTAATTGATTCCAGATGGAGTCAAAGGTTGGAATATCGAGCTGGTGTTTTCCGAAAAATGTAAACTCGAATACGGTGACAAGTTGGTTTGCAAAACCGCGAATGGTTTCACGATCCTTCAGCTCCCGCATGTACATTCGATTGGTTTTCCCTTTCGCCAGTCGTATGCACCGGGCTTCATCCAAAGTGACCAAAACATGGCTGTACAGATAGGCAATAGCTCGTGAATAATCGCCTGCCGCTCGATGCCTTTCGGCCTGCCCCAGTAGCCCCAAAAGGCTCTGTTCGATTTCAAAAGGTAGATCTTGAATCTTCACCGCTTCCCGTTCGAGAGCAGCCTTTGTGGTTTTTCTGCGGGTCGGAGAATACCAAGCTCCAAAGTTGGTGTACTGCCAAATAATGTAAGCGATCGTGAAGATCAGAATCAGGAAAAAGAGAATCAAGACGATTTTCCAGCCGGAGAAAATCCACGTTAAAACGTTGCTTAGATAGGTCGAAAGCCAATCGAGCCACGACCAATCATAGGGAAGTTCGGGCGAGGCGACAGCGTCATGTCGGTCTGAAACATCCAGGGCTTTTTTTGCAGTTCCCGATGGCTTGATCGATCCTTGTTCTGTGTCGTACCAAACGGAGTTGGTGGATCGTTGAATGACTTCGCGGTCATCCTCGCAAAAGGCAGTGCTGGCAAAAATCGATACTACTGTGCAGTAAGCCATTGCCATGGTTATCCACCGTGAAACGCGGGTGGCTGTTGAGCTTGCTCTGAAAGAGTCGCTTTGGGTAGCCAAATGAATCATGAGGCGACCTCTAACAATCTTTGGGATTCTGCTTTCAATTTCAATTCAATCTCCCAACCTTCGGTATGGATGCGAGAATTCATGTAGGTCAGAAATCGAATGATGGTTCCCCAAGTTGCGATTCCCCAAAGAATGAATGGGAAGAAAAGCAGGTCCATCCATGGCCCCCAAGTCCATATCCCAGTTAGCACACCGATCAAGAATAAGGTGCTCAGCGAGATCGAAAGCGTCGTGAGGATTTCTACGATGGAGACACCCATGTGCATGCCAAACAGCTCAAAGGCCATCCCGGAGTGAAGCCACGACGAGCGTTTTCGGTAGGCGATTCGGCTTTTGTCATTTTTACTAACATAAATGGGGCAGCGTTCCAGCAATAAGATTTCCAAAGCGAATGGTCGGAAACCTCGAACCAGAAAAACGTAAGAACAAAGGCATAGCAAGTACAGCGGAATCTCTACCTCAGGTCGAAATACAGGCGACTGGAACAAAAATGCAAGAGGGACAAAAACCAAAATCGACATCCGCAAAAAACCTTGAACCAAGATAATTGCAGCAAGCTTCGCCCAGATTGCGGTCAGCACATTTCCAAGCGTGGGTTTGTCACCAAACACGGCTTGGCCAATAAAGTAAGTGACACCGCTGAGCGCGAGAGGTGCTTGGATCAGAATAACGGCAGTCATGATGACTAAGTAGCGAGTTTGAAACGCCGTTGCATCGCCAAGTTCACGCGAAGACATCACCAGTTGATCGTATTGAGTCAGTGGCCAAAGTAAGATGAAATTGAGGATAGCAAAGGGCAGGGTACCCAAAAAAGCCAAGCAGAAAATAGAAGTCCAGTAGCGTTGAAAGACCAGCAGGCTTAGATCGATTAAATCCGTACCGCTTCTTTGCGAAATGGTGACCGCCGTTTTATCGAGCTGCATGAACGCCTCCGATTTCACGCCATGGATTATCCTCGTGGTGCTTCAAGGCAAGTTGGATTGGAGGTGTCGGGTACCCCAAGACAACAAAGTAGTACATCAAAAGGCCGGAGCTGAAGATAGCGACGGAGGCTTTTGCGAAATAAGGCAAGGGAGAAGGGGAAACGAATCCTTCCGTAAATGCAGCCATGAAGAACATAGCGATGGAAGCAAGAACAATCGGCAGTGCGCGTTCTGCGTTCAACCGGAAGGATTCCATGCGAAGCAGACCTGAAGTGGAAAAAATGCCCAGGCCTAAACGTAGGCCAGCGGCTGCTGACAATGCGATCGCCGTTAGTTCAAAAACCCCGTGGGCAGTAACGAACTGAAAAAAGACATCCCCCTGTTCAACATCAGATCGAGTCATGTAGCCAAAGGAGGCGCCCAAGACGACTCCGTTGTATCCCAAAGCGCAGAGGGAGGGTAAAATCAGCGGCCCCAATGCAAAGCACTGTAAACCAATACTAGTGTTGTGTTGGATGTAATAGCCCGACATCGCTACGTATTGGTCAAAATTGCCAGCCAGCGGGCGATTGAAACTGTTTTCCATTTGTTCGATTTGTTCAGAACCTAAGATCCGTTCCGCATAACCTGGAAATGTCCCCTCGGACCAAGCCAATAGTGCCGAGAGGGTGAATAGGCCAAAAAAAACAATGAACGCGACCTTGACGCATACGTCCCGGAAAATGCTCTGCGGTGTAATCACTGTGCAGTAATAAACCCATCGTTCGATAGAAGAACGACTGGAGCGATACAACAGGCCATGAGCGCGTCCGACCAGACGATGTAGATATTCGACCGTGGCAGGTGGCAATTGGTATTGTTCTGCCATCGATAAATCAGTGCAGGCTGCGCGATAGAGCGAGGAGAATCTCGCGACCAAGCTGCCGTTGCGTTGAAATGGAAAGCGAATCCCTTCCAGTGACGAGCACATTTTATCCAGTTCGTTCCAACCAAGTCTGCGCTGTTCTAGTAGGACAGAGATCTTCATGGTGGCACTTTCCCAGGGGGCACGCTATCGCTAGCAGATGGAGGCGTTGGGTCCATTACTGGCGGTGGTACAGCTATTGGTGGTGTAGTTGTTGGTCGTGTAGCTATTGAAGGCGCAGCGACCGGCAATGCAGATATGGTTGCTCGCGACGCTTTGCTGTCGGATATTGGCGATCGATGTTCTTGCGCACTTGGTGGTGGTGAAGCCATCGATTGCGAATCGATAAAAGCATCTTTCGCGATAAACTCTCGATAATACAACGAGCACAAGAGTAGATCGGGGCTCGTGTCGTCGCGAAAGTTGAATTTTCGCAGAAGAGGTGCTGCGATGTAAGCAGCGAGTTCTTGGCGACGAACGTTTGGTATCCTTGCTCTTCGCTCAACAAACAAAGCGATAGCTTTCGCAAGAGTTGTCGTCATACGAAAGTTGGCAGGAATGTGTCCACTGAGTGACTCGACGCGTGGGTCGTCGAATTTAATGTGAGGCGGTACCCAGGATCTTTGAGTGACCACTACCATAGTACCCGCTGCTAGATCGCCTAGTCGTTGGAAACGCTTGGTGATAGTCATACAAAGGAGGGATACCAAAAAAGTTGGAATCACGTACATCGGGGGTGCGTCTGGGCTAAACAATTCCAAAGATACCATGGGTGCGAAATCCGCTAATCGCAGAAAGTTACGAATGGTTGCTTGGTAGGCGTTGATGGGGCGTCCATCGACGGAGATAACTCGCACTTTGGTCAGCCATTTGCCGGGTGTTTGGCCGTTCCAAAAGGTTTCAAAAAGCAGGCCGTAAAACCAGTCCAATGCGAACCATGAGATCAAAAAAAGCAAGACCGCAATTCCGCCAGAGAATCTCACCACAAATCCAAGCAAGGCCATCAGGATCAGCAAGATCCAAAACAAAATCCCCCGTACTGCAAAATCAAGAATTAGCGCAGGTAGTCTGCGGAACGGTCCAGCGATTCGATATTCAAACCGCACGTTCTCCGGAGTCGTTACAAATGCATTCAGGTCAATTGCGTCTGGCGCGTGCACTAAAATAGCTCAACGAAGGGCATGATTTTGAAGCGGGATACCAATTCTTCCACCCCAGTCGGGCTAGATTCTAGTCTCTAGTTGGAAACCAATCAGTAGTCTACCCAAGATTCTTCGCGACTTGGAATTGGGAAGGGTTGATGGTTGATTGGCTTGAAAACCGGGTACAATGAAGC
>CAITIF010000063.1 GCA_903892365.1 uncultured Pirellula sp.
GCACGAGCACGAGTACGAGCACGAGCACGAGCACGAGTAAGAGTAAGAGTAAGAGTAAGAGTAAGAGTAAGAGTAAGAGTAAGAGTAAGAGTAAGAACTAGAGCATGAGTACTACTGAAAGCCAATTGTCGGATTTCAAAAGTCGCTTGGGCTAGCCGTCCAGCGTTGGTAGGATTCGGGATCCACATTCCGACCGCTTAGAACCACAACGATATCACCCGAAGCATCTAGGTTCACTTTTTTGGCGAGCAATGCGCCGATGGTGATCGCGCCCGAGGGTTCGGTTCTCAAGCCGTGGTGCTTATCGATCCATTGCATGGCCAAGCAGCTTTCTTCATCGGAAACACTGACGGCCACCGAAACCTTGTCTCGCAAGATGGGCCAATTGTGTTGACCGACATCGTAGGACAATAACCCATCGCAAATGCTCTTGGGCTGATCGATTCGGACGCGATCCCCCTTGGCTTTGGAGAGACTAAAGTCGTTGGCTCCGACCGGTTCGACTCCGACAATCGTGCATTTAGGAAATGCATCCGAGATGGCTAAAGCGTGCCCCGCCATCAAACCGCCGCCGCTGATGGCACAGAAAAAGTGAGTCAAGTCACGGCCAAGTCGCTTCAGCTCGTCAGCGATCTCCAATCCACCCACTCCGTTGCCCGCAATCACATCGTTATCATCGTAGGGTGACGCTTGAACTGCGTTCTCGTTCTCCGCAATCTCGCGCGTCAATCGATCGCGCTGACCGGTTTGAAAATCAGTGGCCTTGTTGTAAGTTCGAACGTCGGCTCCAAACGAACGCGTACGCGCAAACTTCACCGCGGGTGCATCATCGGGCATGACAATGATCACGCGTTTACCATATCGCATTCCGGCAAACGCAAGGCCAGACGCAAAGTTACCCGACGAATGAGCTGCGACAGGGCGATCGCCAATTTGTTCCAAATGATTAGCCATCCAGTTCAATGCTCCTAGCAGCTTGAACGATCCTACCGGTGTCCAGCCATAATCTTTGATCCAAACGTGCCTGTCAGGCGGCAGCCCAAGTTCCTTCTCCAGAGCGTACGATCGAATTAAGGGGGCGGGCGTCAGATGTTGACGGATGACGACTTGCGCCCGATGGACATCATCGATGTTGGCAATGTGAATAGGTATCATGAAAAATAGACCGAGTTGGGAGGGAAAGACAGGAAGGATGGGAATGGATCGAAGGGCTATTGGAACTCCACGATAAATTGGCGATAGATTTGCATGGCCTGGATCACCTGTTCGCATTCAATATACTCGACCGAAGCATGTGCTTGGTCAATGCTACCAGGACCTAAGATGATACTTGGGATTCCGATCGCTCCGAATTTGCTTGCGTCGCTACAAAACGGAACGCCTCGCAATGTACTGTCCAAACCAAACGAATTCAAAACTCCGGCGATCACTTGAGCCGCACGCGTATCAGGAGCCGTATCCAGCGGTCGATCGCTGAGCATCGGTGGATGCATCACCACTTTCATTCCAGGATGCTGACTGGAAACGCTGTCAACCAATTGCTGGTAGTGTCGTAATACCGATTCGCGAGTCTCGCTGGGAAGAAGTCGTCGATCGATTTCAATTTCGCATCGATCCGGAACAAAGTTGACTTGCACTCCGCCTCGAACAACCCCCACATTGCAGGTGGCACAACCCAGCAGCGGATGAGTATGTTGCGATAGCAATAGGGTATCTTGCTGCAACGCGACCAAGAGATGAGCCATGTGCTCGATCGCATTCGTTCCCAAATGTGGTTTGGCCGAATGAGCGGCTTTGCCAATGGTCTCAATCTTCCACCGTATCAACCCCTTGCTTGCGATAACTGCGGCCAGCGACGTCGGCTCGGCAATGATGGCCGCGTCTGCTTGCCATGGATTCCTGGGGGCATGCTCGCCGATAAGAATCTCCGGATCAACGTCGCCTGGAGCCAACGAGTTGCATAAGGCAGCAACCCCACGATAGGAATACTCCTCATCGATGGTTGCGGCGAAAAGGACCTCGCATTCGGGCACAAACCCTTCCCGTGCAAGACTCGCCACGGCATGCATCATCGCAGCCATACCACCCTTCGTATCGCAAGCCCCACGTCCATACAATCGACCGTCTTTTATTTCTGCATCCCACGGTGCGATCTCCATTCCTGTGGTTGAGACCGTATCCATATGAGCTTCCAGCACGATGCGTCGATTTGGGTTGCGACCTGGAAGCCGGGCGATCACGTTGGGCCGATCGGTGTAAACTTGTTGTCGCCAAGTTTCGATTCCATGCTCCGAAAAGAAACGCTCGATGTAGTTTGCGATTTCTCCTTCGGGGACCCCTCCTAGATAGTTTGGGTTCACGCTATTGATGCGAACCAAGTCTGCTAAAGTTTCAATTGGCTGAGTTTGGGCAGACGGATTCATGGATTCATGAAGGGAGCGGAGAGAATAGAAAGGAAGGTAGTTGCCAAAGTCGGTGAACGGAAATGTTCAAGCAACGGCGTCGAGCTGCCATTGTATCCAAGAACATCGTATCCAAGAACATCCGCTCATGGTCTTGTACGTTGGTAAACCGTGCAATCCTTGACAACGCCTCTTTCATCAGCCAAGATTATGTTGCTGTTTATGAGTGACTTTTGCACTCGTTCGGTCCCGCCTACAACCACAGAAGACCAAGACGATGGGTTTCTTCTCTCTCCTTCTTATTCGGACCGTTGCCGTCCTGTCTTCGGCGTGGGTTCAAGGTCCGGACGAATTTGAGTTCTTCGAAAAAAAAGTTCGCCCCATTTTGGTCGCTCGTTGTTATGAGTGCCATTCGGCAAGTGAGCAGAACGGCGGACTAAGGCTGGACTCACGATCGGGTCTTGAAACAGGTGGGGAATCGGGAGCCACCGTCCGGCCTGGAGACCCGCAAGCCAGTTTGCTGATCGAAGCCGTACGATACCAGAACCATGATTTGCAGATGCCTCCACAAAATCGACTTCCGGAATCCGAAGTCGAAATCTTAGAACGATGGGTGCGCGATGGAGCCGCCTTTCCGAGCGGAGCTCCCCAAGGGGAAGGATCGAATGAGAACGGATCGAGTGACGATGGGGCTCCCAAACCCACAGGCATGACTGTAGAAGAAGGGAGACGCTTTTGGTCGATGTTGCCTATTTCGGATCCCGACATCCCCGCGGTCTCGAATCCGGGCTGGGTGCAAAATCCTATCGATGCATTTGTCCTGTCGAAACTGGAAACGGCTGGATTGCCGCCTGCTGCGAAAGCGGACCGGCGTGCGTTGATTCGACGCGCGACCTATGATCTCATCGGCCTTCCTCCTTCCGCCGATGAAGTCGATGCGTTTGTTGCGGACACATCGCCCGACGCTTATGAAAAGTTGGTGGACCGATTGTTGGAATCCCCTGATTATGGCGTTCGATGGGGCCGGCATTGGTTGGATGTTGCACGCTACGCGGATAGCAATGGGCTGGACGAAAACGTCGCCTTCGGGAACGCTTGGCGATACCGGGACTATGTTGTCAACGCGATGAACCAAGACATGCCGTTCGATCGGTTTTTGATTGAACAGATTGCAGGTGATTTGGTCCCTTACGCGAACAAGGACACTCATACGGCAACCGGCTTTCTTGCGCTTGGGGCCAAGGTGCTTGCGGAACCCGATGTCGAAAAGCTCATGATGGATACCATCGATGAGCAATTGGACACGATCGGAAAAGCGTTCATGGGTATCACCATGGGCTGTGCCCGCTGCCACGATCACAAATTCGATCCTATCCAACAAGCCGATTACTACCGCATGGCTGCGATCTTCAAGAGCACGCAAACATTCAGCGGCAAGAACTTTGGTGCGATCAAGTATTGGAACGAACATACTTTCTCAACCGAAGAAGAAGTCGCCAAGATCAAAGAAGTGGATGCGGAGATAGCAAAGAAGCAGGCGTTGGCAAACAAATTCAAATCCGACGAAATGGAAAAGCTGCGAGCTGCTGCTAAATCCAAAGCGACCGAATACATGATTGCGGCCTGCCATGTGTCTTCCATGAGCTCACTTCAGGAAATTACAGCCGCAGCCGCGCCAGCAGGTTTGCACCCTCGTATCCTGCATCATTGTCGCAAGCACCTGGAATTTCATCGCGACGATCCTTTCTTTTCTAAGTGGACCGAGCTTGCCGCTTCGGGCGATGTCGCAGGTATCGAGTCCCATTATCGCCCTTTGTTTGAGCTTGCTACCAAGGCATGGCAAGAAGGCTTGCAAGCCACCCCACCGCTAACCAAACTGCTAGACGAAACGCTCGAAACAGCCCGCCAGGTTTTGAATGATGCGGCTGGACTGTTAGCGGTTCCTGCAAAACCTAGCTTTGCATTCGATGATGCGACCCTTCAAGAATACTATCGACTGGCCGACGAGGCTCGGATCTTAGAGAGTTTTTCCCCGGATGCCTCGGCGGCCATGTCGGTTCGCGAAAATAAAATTGTCGATGGGATCCCGATCCATGTTCGAGGCAGCCATCGCAATCTTGGCCAAGTCGTCCAACGCGGTTTCCCTGAAGTCATGAGCGTTTCGCATGTGAAGCCGATTTTGCCCAAGCTGCAAAGCGGGCGATTGGAGCTCGCGCAATGGATGGCCAGCTCGTCGCATCCTCTGACAGCCCGCGTGGCGGTAAATCGAATCTGGGGCTGGCATTTTGGAAACGCAATCGTTCGATCTACCGAGAACTTCGGACGAGTCGGCGATTCACCCACTCATCCGGAACTGTTGGACTGGATGGCGCGATGGTTTATCGAATCGGGATGGTCAACGAAGCAGCTGCATCGCTTGATCATGAATTCCAGCACGTATCAATCTGCCTCGGGTCAATCTGCCTCGGGCACATCCCTTCATGCGGCGCAGATCGACCCTGACAACAAGCTCCTTTGGCATTTTCCGATGCTGCGTCTGGATGCCGAACAGATACGCGATTCCATTTTGGAGGTGTCGGGTTTGTTGGACAAGTCGCTGCATGGCAAAACGGTACCGCTTCGCAATCGCCAGTTTGTGTTCGATCATACTTCTTGTGACAACACCAAGTATGACAGCTTGCGACGAGCGATTTACCTGCCGGTGGTTCGAAACAACTTATACACTCTGTTCGAGCAATTTGATTTTCCGGATCCAACCATGCCGACTGGACGCCGCAATACAACCACCGTCGCGCCTCAGTCTCTGCTGATGATGAATTCCGACTTGGTACTGAAGGCTTCCGATCGGTTGGCTGAAAAACTGCTGAGTCAATCGAGCGACGTGAATGAACAAACCAGCCTAGCATATCGATCGATTTTGGGTCGCATGCCAAGCGATACCGAACGCACCGCGATCATGCAGTTTTTGGTCAGTGCCAGGGGTGCAGAATCGAATGCCCCAGAATCGAATTCTACCGAGCTGAAGCCCCAAGCTTCGAACGACCCATTGGTTTGGTCCATGATTTGCCAAAGCCTGCTATCCTCCAACGAATTTTTCTATCTCAGGTAATCACGATGCGAAACGTTCCTGCTGAAGACTTCTTCGTCCGGCGAAACAACCAGACCTTTGCAAGCTCGTTGACCACGCGCCGAAGTGTTTTAAAAAACTCGGCGGCGGGGTTCGGTTTCTTAGCGCTCAGTGCATTGTTGCAACGCGAATCTCGTTCGGCTGATCCGTTGGTCGTTTCAGGCGATTCTGCCGTGCGTCCTCAAGGAGCCAA
>CAITIF010000064.1 GCA_903892365.1 uncultured Pirellula sp.
CTTCCCATTTTGGATCCTTTTGCTTGTACTGGTCTAGCGTTGTGCGCCGCCATAGTCCGCGTTCGTTCTTTTTGTCGCGCCAAAAGTTGTAGTAAAAATCCCCTTGCTTGCTGACGAACGGAATTCTTGCATCTGAATCCAGAATGGCGAGCAAATCTTCTCGGAGCTCATTGAACCGAGGGTCAGCCTCCATCACCGCTTGCGATTTGGCGTTACGAGCCTTCACCCAATCGATTGCTTTTTCGCCCGTCACGTCTTCGAGCCAAACATACGGATCATCAGATCCTGGAGCTTGGGACTCGGTTGCAGTTGATTTTGGATCTTGAGCCATAAGCGTTGCGTGAAGACCGATTCCTAAAAGGGGAAGAAGGAGAAATGGATGAACGTTTTTCGTAAACCAAGCCATAAAAGAGTTCCTTTGAAAGAATTTGATTCGCCGTCGGCAACAGCAAAAGAACGTTGTAGCAAAATGAGACGACCGCGCCTATAATCCGGAAGAAGTTCCCACAAACACTTAAGAATTACTATGTCGACGTACTTGGTCATCACGCGAGGCCGCGAACTGGGGCTCCGTTATCCTTTAGACAAAAATATCGAAAATCAGCTAGGACGCGGACTTGAGTGTACGGTCCAGTTGAATGACCCCTTATCTTCCCGTGTGCATGCCAAGATCGTTTTTGAAGATTCGCATTGGCATCTCCGCGATGCAGGTTCTAGAAATGGAACGTTGATTAATGGATCGAAAGTGGATGTCGCGACCTTAGCGCACGGCAACATCATCCGCATCGGAAATACGGATCTAGAATTTATTGATGACACCCTGACGGACGATGTAACCGTCGAAAGAATCAATCTTTCGCATGACTTACGCGGCGACAAGATCGGCAGCGGGGCAGACGGCTTAGCCTCTGGAATGTCCGCATTCCTTGCTTTGCGCAAGGCGGGGCGGTCAGAAGACCTGTCCGACCTTCATGAACTGTCGATCCGTTGCATCTCTCTTTCCTCGCCGGATCAAGTCAGCGATCTCGCAATCGAAGTGCTTCGCAACCGAACGAAAGCAACTCTCGTGGCATTCTTGTTGGCGGATCATGACGACAAGTTGATCATTCAAAGAAAGCATCCCAATACGCCTGACAGTCGGCTTACTCTAAGCGACAAGCTAACCGACATTGTCTGCAAACAAGCTAAGGCGGTTTGGGTGAAGAACGAATCGAAGGAAATTGGTGACGGACCCCTGCGCCATTATGCAGACGCGATTTGCGTTCCATTACTTCACGAAGGAAAAACCATCGGCGTTATTCACCTCTACCGCGAGAAAGAAGTCTTCGAGAAAAGCTCGTTCGATTTTACTATCGCTGCGGCGAGCTTCTTGGCCGTTTCGCTGGTCCGCGCTCGAAACGAATCATCGCTAAGAATCAATCATGAGCGACTGCAAGACAAGAACGCTGATTTTGATGAACTGCTTGGAGAATGCAAACCTATCTTGGACATGAAGGAGCGGATCGTTCGAGTTGCTAAGGCTTCGGGCAGTATTCTTATCCGAGGTGAAAGTGGTTCTGGTAAAGAATTGGTTGCACGCGCAATCCACCGCGCAAGTACTAGATCGGATCGTCCGATGCTCAGTGTGAACTGCGCCGCGATGCCGAGCGAACTCATGGAAAGCCAATTGTTCGGTCACGTGAAAGGGGCATTCACGGGCGCCGACAAAGACCATATCGGATGGTTCCAACAAGCCCACGGCGGCACGCTGTTTCTGGACGAGATCGGCGAAATGAACCTCGCTGGACAAGCGAAGCTGCTACGAATCTTGGAAGGTCACCCTTTCCTTCCTGTTGGGGGGCGCAAGGAGATTCGGGTCGACGTTCGAGTGATCACGGCGACCAATCGTGACCTGAGCGAGTTTGTAGCAGACCAACGCTTTCGCGAAGATCTTTTTTATCGACTCTCCGTTTTTGAAATCAAAGTACCCCCGCTTCGTCAACGCGGCGCCGATATAGAAATGCTCATCGACCATTTCCTGGTCCATTTTGGCAAACAGCATGGGCGAGTTGGCTTAAAACTGAGCAGTGCCGCTCGCAAGCGATTGCTCGAATACAGTTGGCCGGGAAATGTGCGTCAACTTCGAAATATCATCGATAGCGCTGTCGTGCTTGCAACAGGTGAATCGATCGAATCAAACGACGTTTCTCTGCATGAATCCAAGTCGGAACTTTATGACTCTTTGAACATTGAGCTTTGGGAAAAGCGGCTGATTGAAGAGGCCTTGCGACGCACCAAAGCCAACATCCCAGAAGCTACGGAGCTTCTGGGTATCTCGCGCGCAACCATGTACCGAAAACTGGAAACCTACGGAATCAATAAGGACGAGTATCTGTGAAGTATAGACCCAAGAATTTTCTCACCTGTTTCGTTTTTACCCTCGCGACAACGACGATAGCTAATCTTATGAGCCCCGATATCGCATCCGGACAAAGTGAAGCAGCAGGCGTTCCCGCCAAAAATGAGTCCACGTATTTGACTCCTCCCAAGGAAATTGTCGACATCATCGATATCACCCCAGAGCCTTCGGTTTCAACCAGCCCCGATTCCAACTGGATGCTGTATCTGGATCGAGACTCCATGCCAGACGTTGCAGACCTGGCTCGGCGTCGCCTGGCATTAGCAGGCATGCGAATCGATCCTGCGACTAACGGTTCCTTCCAAACTGATTTCAATCGAGGAATCTCTATTCGCTCTCGCAACAAAGACGAATTGATTCGAATCCCCACTGCCTCACCAACGCGCATCGACCGGGTGAGTTGGTCGCATGATTCAAAATCGTTCGTGTTTACCCAATTAACCGATCAAGCTACAGAACTTTGGTGGGTCGAAGTCGCCAACCCGACCAAGCCCGTTCGTTTGACGGATCGACTTTCGACAGTCCTGCAATCGCTCGACTGGATGCCCGATGGACGCCGAGTGCTTTGCTCGCTCGTACCCAGCGACCGAGGTCCCGAACCCAAAGCACCCATCGCTCCCACTGGCCCAAATATTCAGGAATCGTACGGCAACACATCGCCAACACGCACGTACCAAGATCTTCTCCAAAGCTCCCATGACGAAGCGCTGTTCGAGTATTACGGAACTACCCAATTGGTCTTGCTTGAAGCTGGAAAGGCTCCGCTGTCGCTTGGCCAACCCGCCATGGTCACGGGTGCAACCAGTTCGCCAGACGGCCAGCATATCTTGGTGACCAAAATCGTTCGCCCCTATTCCTACCTATTGACTTCAAGCTCCTTTCCAAAGCAGATCGATGTGATCGGGCTGGATGGAAAACAAAAGTATCACGTGGCCGATGTACCCTTGGAAGAAAACATTCCTATCGAAGGTGTTCGAATCGGTCGACGAGCGATTCAGTGGCGGGCCAGTCATCCAGCCACCTTGATCTGGACGGAAGCGCTCGACGAAGGTGACCCTCGTAAAAAAGTTCCACATCGCGATCAACTGAAGACTCTGTCTGCCCCATTCTCGAGCGACCCCACCAATCTCGTCCAACTAGAACACCGGTACGCCGGGGTTGGATTCTTCGCCAATCCCAACTTGCTCATGACGACCGAGAACGATCGCGATCGACGTTGGGTTAGGACCTTGCTTCACGACACATCGGCCCCCACCGTTCCACCGAAAGTACTAGTGGATCGAAGTGCGCGTGATCGATATGGCGATCCAGGGCGCATGCTCACCAAGCCGGACGCAACCGGCTTCCCTATCGCTCAGCAATCGGATTCTTGGGTTTGGCTCGCTGGTCAAGGAGCGACGCCAGAAGGAAGCCTACCTTTCTTAGACCGAAAGAACCTGGATTCGCTGGAGACAGAGCGACTATGGCGATGCCAGAGCGGTGTACTTGAGAGTGTGGTTTCGGTGTTGCCCAATGCCTCCGGTGCCAAGCCTGATTTCATAACGCGTCGCGAATCTCCCGCGGAACCACCGAACTACTTCCTTCGCAATCTGGCTAGCAACACTGAATTCCGATTAACGCAATTCAAGGACCCCACCCCACAACTGCGATCCATTCGAAAGCAGATCGTCAAATACCAGCGCTCTGACGGCGTGCCCTTGTCGGCGACCCTTTATCTGCCAGCCAATTATGTCGAAGGAACTAAACTGCCTTTGATCGTATGGGCCTACCCGCTCGAATTCAGCGACGCAAGCACTGCCGGCCAAGTCTCCGCAAACCCCTCGGAATTCACTCGGATTGGCGGAATCAGCCACCTTACCCTGTTGACTCAGGGGTACGCGATCATGGACAACGCAACCATGCCGGTCATCGGCGATCCAGAAACCATGAACGATACCTTCATCGAGCAGATTGTCGGCGCAGCACAGGCAGCGATCGACCATGCCGTTTCTCTTGGAGTGGCAGATGGAACACGTGTCGGGGTAGGCGGACACAGTTACGGAGCCTTCATGACCGCGAACCTATTAGCCCATAGCCAATTGTTCCGCGCTGGGGTCGCTCGCAGCGGAGCCTACAATCGAACCCTTACCCCGTTCGGATTTCAATCCGAACGACGGCCTATCTGGGAAGCCAAGGAGATCTACGCAAACATCTCCCCATTCATGCACGCGGATAAGATCAAAACCCCATTGCTGTTTGTCCACGGTGAAAACGATGACAACCCAGGCACCTTCCCGATCCAATCGCAACGCATGTTCCAAGCGGTCAAAGGAAACGGTGGCACAACGCGTTTGGTCATGCTTCCCTCGGAAAGCCACGGCTATCGCGCGAAGCAATCGGTGCTGCATACTCAAGCAGAGATGGTCAACTGGTTCAATCGCTATGTGCGCGACGCCAATTAACAGCAATCGAAATCAACACGTGGCCAAGTTCTGAAAAGTTCTGAATCAACTGGCGTTTCATCAACGGTCCGGAAATACGACTTCAACTCGTTTTCCGGACTTCTTGAATTCGATGGACGCCTTCTTCGCGACAAGGCTTAGCAGTTCATCCATCGTGATATCTTTTACGTCCAGGTCGATTTGCTTGTTGGCGTACTCGGCCGGAAGCGGCAATGGATAAAATTCCAACTGGAATTGATTCGACATCCAATCTATTAGCCTAGGCAAGTCGGCCTTGATGGTTCCCGAAAACACCTTCGTGCTATTCTTGGTTGGCTTAGGGCGCGGCGGAGTCAGCAATTTCGCAAAGTCATAATGAGCCATAGCCGTCGCAGTTATTCGAGAACCAAGTGGCTTCGTATTTCGAACTCCTTTGGAATCTGGCCATCGCAGCTTCCATGCCTTTCGATCATCTTCTTTCGTGCGATCAATCATTTTCTGGTCGTAGAGCCATTCAACCATTACGTCTTGCCCCAAGGATGCTTCCCATTCCGACAAAGGTTCGATGACAAGTCCCTGCTCGTTTTCTACCAAGCACAAATCGAATCCACCCAGTAGACAAACACTGACACTTGCGACGGTTGCCTCCTGAAAATCGAACGCCGGCCAAAGGTCATGCTCGATTATTGGGACTTGGGAAATAGATGGTAGATGGACACTTCGAAACTGCTCGAGAAGGTCCGATGCTTGAGCACCTTTGGCCCAGGGCTTTAGTTTTGATTTCGCGATAGCCAATGCATTCGATTTCTTGGATGCGATCAGCTTCCAGTAGACGGTTGCGAGAATGTCCCGCTTGGATTTTGGAACGACAGCGATGACTCCATCCAATGGAAGAATGGTTGCATCCACTTGGTCGCACGCTGCAGCCAGCGACTGCTCGATCGTTGCCATGGGTTGCGATTCATCCGTTGACTTGATCGTTACGAGCGTGTCCCTTGCAACTCGTCGATCACACCAAATATTAAGTCCGTTTTCTTTGGCTGTCCGTTCTAGCAACCATTCCAAGCTTGCATTCTCAAAACGGGACTCGTTCGGTGATAACAGTACCTGCGTTGTTGCAATCGCGCCGGGACTTAAGTATGGGTGAACGATGGCTTGAGCATGAAGTGCTTGAACATGAAGGAAAGATGGCAAGAGGAAAACGAAGAGTACTGCTGAAACGCAACGGCCTAAGAAGTAACGTGGAATCACGATGGTGGTCGCTGTCAAGGAAGTTTTGTATGCATTCGCGAATATGGTTTGGTAACCTATCCGGAGATTGCGGAACGAGAGGCGAGCAACTAGAGTGGTCATACGAGCATTACGCGAGGCGGTATTGAGTCAGTGTCCGACGAGTCATTTTCACTTAAGCATCTTACCTTATCCCAATATCAGATTCGTCCTTCCAACATGGCCAAGCTAGTTCAATTTTTTGAAAATTACTGCGAGCAAGTAGAATTGTCACTCGGGACAACATCTCTGCTGTCGGATCCTGCCATTTGGATTGAAGCTGTTCGGTCGACTTACGCTCCGAACACATTGACGCGGCTGCTCGCCTCGAAACACTCCGATGTGCGTCGTGCGGCGGCTTGGGCCTTAAGTCACTTGGGTGATGAAACTCACTACCAGGCCCTCGGGTCATTGCTTCGCGATTCCGTCAGGACCGTGCGAACTATTGCCGATGATGCTCGACGAGCGATCGCTCAAAGAACCCAAAGCCCTTGGCATCGCAAGACGGCGTCACATGTCGAACAGCTTTTGGCGGACGGCTGCTTTTCCTCCGCGACAGAACTCGCCAGCCATTTGGTGGAAGAAGCGGACAATCGCGCGGATGTGTATATGTTGCGAGCCTGGGTCCGGTTTAGCGATGGTGCCATCGAATCCGCAGTCGACGATTGCAAGAAGACTTTATCTCTGGACCCATTCTGTTACCAAGCCTGTGTTGCTCTGGGACAATGCATGTGGCACTTAGGACGCGATCTCGTGGCTCGTGAATGCTACTGCGAAGCCGCCCGAATCTATCCCGATTGGGAACCGGCGCGGGCTGCCCTGCAGATGATGACGAACGAATAGAACGCCTTCCCACTTGATTTTTTCCGGCGATTCGCTGCAGGTTGACCGTAGGCTTATTCCGGTCTAGCACAAAAAATCCGAAAATCCCTCCCGAAAGTACTGGGCAAAATCTCCAAATTGGGAGGGTTATTGCCAGTGCCCGTCCGCGTATGTTATTGTCTTAGCATGAACAAACAACCACTCTCAGGGGTTTTCACCCCAAACATCACCCCCATCAATTCCCGTGGTCAGCTAGATGAGGACACATTGCGTGCCTATATCGATTGGCTGATCGAACATGGGGTGCATGGCTTGTATCCGAACGGAAGCACGGGCGAATTTGTGCGGTTTACTCCGGACGAACGCAAGCGAGTGATCGAGATCGTGGTCGACCAAACGCGAGGTCGAGTGCCCATTTTGGCTGGAGCCGCCGAAGCCAATATCGAAGAAACGATTCGAGCCTGCGATACCTATGGAGCATTGGGTGTTCGAGCCGTGGCGATTGTCGCTCCGTTTTACTACCGTTTGGCTCCAGACGGTGTTTATGCATACTTCAAGGAGATTGCCGACCGAGTCTCCGTGGACGTGACTTTATACAACATACCTATGTTCGCGTCGCCGATCGACGTCCCGACCGTCAAGCGACTTGCGATCGAATGCCCTCGGATCGTTGGGATCAAGGATAGCTCCGGGGACATCCCGCACATGATGCGTATGATTGCGGAAGTTCGGCCGATCCGAAACGACTTCTTTTTCATGACAGGCTGGGATGCTTCATTGGTCCCCATGCTGATGATTGGTTGCGATGGCGGAACCAATGCCACCAGCGGTGTTGTCCCGGAACTGACGCGAGCCATTTACGAAGCTGCAAAAGCGGGGCAATGGGAGCGTGCGATGCAATTGCAATACCGACTACTGCCTCTTTTTGATGCCATGCTGGGGACGTCCGAGTTCCCTGAAGGGTTCCGTCGCGGTGCCAAGATTCGAGGTTGGGATCTAGGTCTTTCGCGTCAACCACTCACGCCTCAGCAATCCACTGCTGCCGATGTCGCTCAAAGCAAGATTCAACAACTGTTGTCCGGCTTCGACTTTATGCAAACGTCCGGTTCCAACGTGCGAAAGAACGTTTCGAATTCGGCCACGCAGTCGGAAGATGGAGTGATCGATCGGATCGTCAGCGAAGTATTGCAGCAGCTTCGAGCAAGGTAATCCCGATACCATCGGAACCCGTCGCTTGATTGTTTTC
>CAITIF010000065.1 GCA_903892365.1 uncultured Pirellula sp.
CCCAACACGATGTTGATCAGTGGATTAAGACCATTGGAGTGAGATACTTTTCCGAGCTTACCAATTTGGCACAGTTGGTCGAGGAAGTTGGCGAATTGGCTCGACAAATTTCGCGTCGTTATGGCGAACAGAGTTTCAAAGCAGGCGAAAATCAATCGGATTTGTCGGATGAAATGGCCGATGTGCTGTTCGTTTTGATCTGTTTGGCCAATCAAACCGGAGTTGACTTGACCGCAGCGTTACAATGTAACTTGGATAAGAAGACCAAGCGGGATGCACTTCGGCACAAGCAGAATTCAAAATTGACTGGGACCTAAAGCGGCAAGTCGATCGTGTTTTGCGTCGCCGCTTTTTTACGAAACAATAGAAAAGGTACTCGAAAATGCCCATTACCATCATGCGCCGAATCAAGTTTTGTGCGGGCCATCGTCTGTTCAAGCACGGTGGAAAATGTGAGCACTTTCACGGTCATAACTACGTTGCCGACTTCTTTGTAACGGGTGACGAAGTTGACTCAGTGGGAAGAGTTGTTGATTTTGCGGAATTGAAGTCGCGATTCAAGGGTTGGATTGATGCTCATTGGGATCATAGTTTTCTGATTTCTCAAGCAGATAGCAATGCAGAAAAAGCGTTGCGAATGGTTGAGCCGATGCGTTACTTTGTGTTGCCCTACAATCCGACAGCCGAGAACATGGCTCGTTATTTGTTGGAAAACGTTGCTCCCGATGTGTTGATTGGTACTGGCGCTCGAGCGACGGCGGTTCGAATCTGGGAAACCGAAGACTCATACGCTGAAGCAACATTAGATGTGACGGAGCATTCCGGCTTGCGAAGCGCGTACGACACAGCCGAAACCATTTGATCGCCGCTTATTTTGCTTGCGGCTCAGGAGCGTCGCATTGGACAAGGTAATGTTGAGCGGATGGTAGCCAAATGCACCTTCCGCTCGGCCCGAGCAGTTTCTCGATTTGATGTTCATCGGCCACAAAGCCAACGCCCAGGTCTTCTACAGCATCTTGCGGCAATTTCGCTTGCATAAATATACGTGCACGTTGCAAGTATTCACTTAGCAGCGAAGCCGTAAGGGTGTCAGGGCCACTTTCTTTGCTGAGATGCTTTTCTATTTTTTCTGGTGAATCGAGGCTGGTGAGACGGCGGAGTGACACTCCGGGCGTTTGTTGAATTTTTGTGCGGAGAACGATGGTGCCGTTGTTACGAATGGCTGCGCGGGCAGCATGTAAAGCTCGCGCTACGTTAGGCCAAGTCTGTTCGTTGGCCTCACCGTCGATTTCAGCGATGGCTGTATCGGCAAACTGATCCAGTGTAATTTCGAGTGCCAGAGCCGAATCATGGCGCAATGTGGTTTCAATGGCATCGGGGGTACCAGCGACAATCTTTTGGATATTGCCGTTTCCACTTGGTACCACTTTGACGATGCAATGAGTACCCAGCAGCCAAGCCGCTTCTTCGGCATCGCGACAACGTTTTTGACGTTGCACGGGCGAGCCTAAGTTACTGAGAGTGCTGCAACGTCTCATGACTTCGGCATCGGCAAAGAGCGGAAAGATGCCCGCTGTACCGAAGTAGTCAATGGTTTGTTCGCAATGATAGAGCGTAATGGGAAGTACAACGTCTGCATCGAGCAATCGTCGATTCACATAGATCGGTAAGGCTTCTTCACTTGATGCGGCGAGGTAACCAAGATCGTTTTGTTCAGCTGGATTGTGAACGAAGATGGGGAGTTTTTGATGAAGATGGGGTGGCAGGTTGTCGCGGACAGCTTGCAGGGTTTCATCGCTGCAAGGGGAGAGGATAACGGAGATGTTGTCTAATTTGGCTTGATTTGCAAGAAGGAAATCTACGGCCCCCACGATGACAGCGGAGAGATTAGGGATGGCGGAGTCGACAGCCAGAGCGATTCGATCATCATCTACCATTGCAGCCTGAAAGGGTGGGAAATCAAGTGGCTGCGAGAGAGCTGTGGCGATGGAAGCACCTACATCCTTTACGGAAGCGGTGGGTTGCTTCAGGGTGACAATTTGGCCTGCCTCGTAAAGGGAAGGTTGGCGAAGAGTCAAGAGTTCGAGGGGTGTCATCAGGCAATCCTGTCAAAACCAATAAGTAATTCCGCTTTATTGTTGGTCTTGGGGGCAACTTGGCAATGGGGCAACCCCTTGGGAAATGTTCCGTGGATATGGGTGATTCCGAAGTTAGCGATAATGGAAACGGGGGTATTAGGACCGGACTTTTCGGCTTTGTGAAAATAATCGGAATAGCGAATCGATGATGGCTGGGAAATTTCTAGGGGTTTCTGTGGAATTGAACCTTGGGACGTCGAACAGAGGGAATGGTTGTTGAGTTAAAGCGTTTGGTCGACCGCGACCTACCCGACACCGCAAGTTCCGGCATAGAAGCTAAAACGCAGTCGGATTGCGGGCTGAACCACTCACGGGTCAGGTCCCCAAAGATCAACGCTAACCAATTAGAAAACATTTTTTCTGGAGAGTTTCCAATGCGTTTCATTTTCTCTGCTTTGATTGCTGTTTTCGCTCTTTCTTTGAGCGGAGCTAACGCACAAGCCGGTTTGTTCGGCGGTTGCGGTCTTGGTTGTGATTCATGTTGTGAGCCAGCACCTGTTTGCTGCGAACCAGCACCAGTTTGCGATGCTTGCGACCCATGTGCTCCTAAGTGCCGTGGTGGTTTGTTGCACAAGTTCTTCCACAAGCACCACAATGCAGGTTGTGGTTGCGATGCAGCTCCTTGCTGCGAACCAGCTCCAGCTCCTTGCTGCGAGCCAGCACCTGTATGCTGCGAAGCAGCTCCAGTTTGCTGCGATCCATGTGCTCCTCGCCACAGCCACCTGAAGGCTATGTTGGCACGCATCAAGGCTCGTCATGCTTCTTGCTGCGAACCAGCTTGCGATTCGTGCGGCGTTGAAGTAGCTGCTCCAAGCTGCGGCGGTTGCAACTAATTAATGAGCCCTAGGGCTCAAGTGATCAAAGGTTTTGTTCGAGAAGTTGAAGGACTGGAAAAGTAGTGGAACGGAGCGATACATGGCGGTGTCGCAACCTCACCCAGGGAGGGCTTCCTGTCTTATCGTTTTGACTCAAACTTCTAGGACCCTCTGAACAAAACTGCTCGATCCGAGGTGAAAAACCCGCTGGTTCAACTGAATCAGCGGGTTTTTTCGTTTTTGGGTCCCCATGAGAACTCAGGGGTGTCTTTCGGGTGGAACGAGTGAAAAATTCTGTTTCAAGCCTATTGATCCAACGGATTCCGGCGGAGCGGCTTGTCAGATCGCCCTCAAACCATTAGCTTCTTTTTGTTGGAGAAATCCCCGTATCAGAAGGGCTCGATGGATTCGGGCCTATGCAAGCTTTTGTGGCGAGTTGTATTCCTATGGTCACAGTCGATCGTACCGCTTCACTCCCCGATGACCAGCGTATTGTCATAACCGGGATCGGCTTGACCTCTCCCAATGGCAATGACTTGGCGACGTACCGGAAGTCACTACTAGATGGTGTAAGTGGGGTTACCGATTACGAAATTCGGTATTTGGGAAAGACGCTGGCTGGGGTTTGCAAATTTGAAACAACCAAATACCAATCTAAGAAAGATTTGCGTCGTGGGACGCGAGCTGGAAGTGTTGGGATTTGGGCGGCCAATGAAGCGATTCAGCGGTCGGGAATTGACTGGCCGAATGTAGACCGA
>CAITIF010000066.1 GCA_903892365.1 uncultured Pirellula sp.
GAGCCTCGCGCCGGCCTCCTTCAAGATCTGAAGTGTCGCGGACATGATCTCGGGGCCGATGCCGTCGCCGTGTGCGACGGTGATGGGAGTTGCTGATGACATAGTGTGTTTGCTACTGAACAGAGGAAATTCAACGAACCGAGCTAGAAATCGTATTCATGATTCTCGTCTCACACAACTCGGAAGAGGGGCAGTTGGGGACGATTTCGGGCTGATTTTCTGTCTTGTCAGCCGTTCAAGTAGATTCGTTTCGCATTTCCACCCCAGATTTTAGCCTGATCTGGTTCGTTCAGCCGAGAAAGCCATTGGGTCACAATCTCAACCCAACGCGAGTATTGACCGGCAAGAAGCACCACCGGCCAGTCAGAACCGTACAGGATTCGATCGGGCCCAAAGGCTTCTAAAACAGCTTCCCAGTAAGGCAAAAGCTGCTCCAGCGTCCAGGCTTGGTGGTCCGCTTCCGTCAGCATCCCCGACAGTTTGACGGAGACATTGGAATGCAGAGACAGTTCCCTCATTTTCTCACGCCAAAGCTGGATCTGATTGCTCTTGATTTTAGGCTTCGCAATATGGTCCAGAACGAACGCTTGATTTGGAAAATCGCGAACAAGTCGAATCGCGTCGCCCAACTGGTGCTCATAGATGAGAATGTCGTAAACGAGCCCGTGCGAACGAAGCGATGCAATGCCTCGTCGAAATGGATCGCGCGACATGAAATCAGGGTCGGGCTCGTCCTGGACAACATGGCGTACCCCCACGGCGCCTGGTAGCTGGCTCATCTGTTCGGCTTGATGTTCAACCAAAGGGCTCCGCAAATCGATCCAGCCGACAAAACCTGCAACCGCCTCGTTCTGCACCACCAATCGACTTAGAAACTCATTCTCTCCTAAGTGCTGCCTCGCTTGGACCGCAATGCATCGGTCAACCCCTGCGGCAAGAAGCAGTGGTCCTAAATCGTCTGGAAGGAAACTTCTTTCCAGAACTGTCCCAGCCTGAATCCAAGGATACTCAACGGGTGAATAGATCCAAAAATGCTGATGAGAATCGATTCGCACTACGTCCGGACCCCAACCAGTAACAACAAGTTGGCCCAGGTCGCTTGGTCAGCGGTTTGAATCGTTAGCACATGGTCGTCCGACATGACCGCATCATAAAAATCCCATTTCACAATGGGCTCTAAATCTCGCTTGAAAGAATGTTCTTTCATGATCTTCCGGTACTCGGCCCAAACCACCGGGTCGGAATCCAGCGCGTACTCGTCAGTAGGCTCGATCCCCATCGTATGAATATGGTCGATGGGCAAAATCTCCAACAAAGGCCTCAGAACCTGTGCCACTGTTGGAATCCCGGGCGTCAGCTGCAACGACACAAGTTCCGACCGTGGGCCCCGTTTCGAGGAAGCAGGGTAATTTCCGTCCGCAATCAAGATCTTTGCGTGGTGCCCTGCTTCCGCGATGGTCTTCAGAATTGTCGGATGCAATAACGAGGTTTTAAGCATGGTCTACTCTAAAATACGTAATTCTTAGTTTGCCAGCACTCGGCTCTATTCATCCCGCATCGAGATCAAAATGCGAGTCACATACCATAGCAAGGTTGCGACCGAGGAGAACAGGGCAAGCGAGGCCGCTACATGCTGGTTCGTACCAAATCGATGCAATACGTTGGACGTATCGTAAAGAATGTAACCGCAAAGCAGGACCACCATCGCTCCGCTAAAGAACAGTCCAAGCGAGAAACCAAAAATCATCCCAAGAATCGCAACCACGAACAAGGCAAGGCCTGCCATTCCAAGGTAACTGCCCCACGATGACAAGTCCGCTTTGGTCATGAACACAAAGGCCGTCAACCCGGCAAAGACGGTTGCGGTGATCAGTCCGGCTTGAATCGGGATGTCAGGACCAAATCGCATGGCTACATGCATCAAGGGGACAAAGATCAGAGCTTCAGCAACAACGTACAATCCAAGCCCCGCATACTGCATTGTCTGAGAACTTCCCGATTCCGCCCAAGACCGAGCGACCCAACTGACCGCCATAAAGGCCACCATCATGACAAGCGGGCCCCAGCTTCCAGCCGCCCCTAGAAACTGCATCACGGTTTGCGCCGGAAATATCGCCAAAAACAAAGCTTCCAGTCCAATGAATGCCAGGACAGCAAACATCAGGTGGGTATAGGTGCGACGGATAAAAGCCGTCCGCTCCGATTCGATCGCGTACGCCGCGGAACCACGCCCGTCAATAGAATAAGGATTGTCGTATTGCATCGAAATTTCTTCCCCGAATGTAATCGTTTTTACTTTAAATCAACGCCAAAAACGCGGCCGACTGATTGCAGAGTTATCATATACCACGGGAACTTCAAAGTCATCTGAAAGTTCCATCTAGCCCTGAGCAAATATCCTACTTTGGCAAGCAATGTCATCCGTAGGTACCGAAATTTCAGGGTGAAGGGCTACCGGGCCGGCGCCGTTACTAACTCGCCACCGTCTCGGGTCGAAAACCCTTGTACATCGCCTGGGTTGGTGGAGCTTGGTAAGAAAGTTGCCAATCCGTCAACGAATCCACAAACCGTCCCAGAAACTGGCTTGGGCAAAGTGCTTGTGACTTCATGCTGGAAATCCTGAATCGACCCATCCGTCGGCTCCATCCAATGGACGGCCTTGGAATCGGAGGTCTCATAAATCCAAATCGTATTCGACGTCCCGTCGGTTATCTCTTGTAATTTGGTTGACTGGCCACCGATTAACGCCGTTGAAGCATCAACGACCGCAAGATAACTGGTATATCCAGGTTTTGTATTTCCCAACGGCGACCGGAACGCAGGCACATTGTAATCCAAAGCAAACGCGTTATCCGGATGATTCCAAGGTTTGGACATATCGATTTTCTGGGCAAGTCCAGAACTATCCATAAATGGAAGCAACAACGTGCGCCAGTTGTGAAGTCGATTTCCTTCTGCGTCTACGGTATATGCCGGAGGCAACGCTCGGTAAGTCGACTCGTAATTTAAAAGCGCCAACGACATGATTCTGACATTGTTATAACTGGACATGCGGCGCGCCGCAGTTCTGGCTGATTGGACCGCAGGAATCAGCAGCATAGCTAAGACCCCTCCACAAACCAGCATGACTAAGAACATCACTCCCAAAATTCCCGCGACAATCGCCCATGTGTTGCCACTGCCCTGACTGTGTTCCGATGAAGCAATTGACATACTAAGAAACTTCTGATTTGTGTGAGACAAAAACTGAATGTATTGGTACGCCGCTTGTGCGTTTTCTCGTACTCGTACTCAGCATCGCGGTACTCGTACTCGATCGCAAATCGATAGACATCGAGTCAGTCGTGGACAAAGATTGGATAAGTTATCTGCGTCCTTTCGAGTACGCGTACCATTTCACTGAGCACGAGTACAAGGAAATTCGAACCTGAAGCACGAACGACTATTGTACAGAAATGGCCCCTGCCAAGGGGCACCATCTAGGCTTTCTTCCATGAAAACCGACGACTGAAAACTTCGATCTTACCTTTCCGGGAAAGAATGCAGCTCGGTAACGTAAAAATCCCTAAGAAGGACATAGACGTTTGGATGATAC
>CAITIF010000067.1 GCA_903892365.1 uncultured Pirellula sp.
ACGAGGACGCTCAGACGGACTCTGTTTTCAGGGAATTCTGCATCTCCGGGACGTACCATCCCGCCTGGAGCAAAGTGCTTGGCGATCCTAAACAACCTGCCACCGCCGTTGTTTTTGGCCCCAAGGGGTCGGGAAAAACAGCCATGCGGTTGCAGTTGGTCCGCAATATCACGACTCATAACGAGCAGAATTCGGAATCCCGCGTTTTCTTGGTCGAGTTCGACGACTTCAATAGCTACCTCGGGCCATTGCAAGAACACCTGCCACGCCGCCAGCAAGCTTCACCGGATAAGGTGCTTGGGGCATTGAAGCTGTGGGACCACATGGACGCTATTCTTTCGCAAAGTGTTACTCATTTGGTCGATCGAATTCTGCAAACGAACGCCACGTTGAACACGCCGGCGATCAGCGTTCGCCAAGATGCGATTGATCGATTGGATCGCGGACAACGCCGCGATTTGTTGCTGCTAACGGCCGCCTACGATCGTTCCAAGTCTGGAAGCCTCGGCGATCGATTCCAAGCCCTGCAGCGACGCTTGCGATTTCATTCGCCAGTGACTTGGATTCCTCTTGGCGTCGGAATCCTTTTAAGCATCGTCGCCATCTGGATTTGCTTCTTTCTATATCGTTCGGATCCAACTTGGCTGAAACATCTTGTGTGGGCTTTGCCAACCATGTTGGTGATGGCCTGGGGACTGTATTGTTACCGATGGATGCGTCATCAATTGCTTGCGATGGGAGTTTGCAAAAACTTGCGTATTCTGCAACGTGACCGAGGTCAGTTTCGCAAGCTGATGATGCGATTCTCCGATAAGGAATTGGATGAACAGCCATTGCCTCGTTCACAGCGTTCTGATGACCGTTACGCTTTGCTGGAAAAGTTTCAGCTCTTGCTGCGTTCGCTGGGCTTTCCAGGAATGATCGTGATCGTCGACCGCGTGGACGAGCCGGATTTGGTGAACGGCCAACCGGAGCGAATGCGACAACTTGTTTGGCCACTTCTGGACAACAAGTTGCTCAAGCACGAAGGCTTTGGTATCAAGCTTTTGCTGCCAAGCGAACTGCAGCATTTCGTGGATCGAGAGACTCGCGAATTTCACGAGCGCGCACGTTTGGACAAGCAAAACGTAGTTGCTTCTTTCGATTGGACGGGGGAAGCTCTTTATGATCTTTTGGCTGCACGAATGCGTGCATGTGCGAACCCCGGGGGGCGTCCTAGCCCTCAGGACTTGTTTGATTCCGAACTCACGGAATCGCGTCTGATTTCTGCACTGCAATCCTTGCAGACCCCTCGCAATTTATTCCGCTTCTTGTATCGCTTGATTACCGAACATTGCAAGCGATTTCGATCCGAAGCACCTAAATTCAAGATCTCGTGCGAGCTTTTCGAATCCACTTTGGCAGTCGTATTAGCCGAGGAACGACGGCAATGAATCGCAAGCTCAACATGATTGTGGCAAAAGCCCTCAAGAGCTTGCACGGGCTTATGTTATCAAGCCCCAACTTTGTTCTGTGCGTTTCATTTTCATTTTGGATGCACGGAAGCGTAAATGCGAGATCGCCGTGGGACGATTCCAAAGCCACGAAGGATATCCAAGCAAGTGACTCGCAGCCTAGACCTGCGAACGATCTGAAAGTCACCATCGAACAGACGTTGGAATCGAATTTGAACCAACGAATCTTGTCAGACGATCGCAACGGTGCCTGGCAAGTCATTCATGGTGCGGTCGCTTATGGAGATGATTTGCCGCTGGAGGTGAATGGTAACGCCGTGCCTGCAATTGCTTACCTGCTCGATGGCGGAAAGCTGCAAGGATGGGAGCTATCAGTTGGCCCCGTTCTTCCTTCGACGGGCAGACCAGGAGTTATTGCAAGGGTGGAATCCGGGAGTTTCATTGGCCAGGGCCATTCCGATCAATGGCTTGGTTATTTCTCGCAGATTCCTTTGCCATTAGATCGAGCGGTTACGGTGGAAGGGCAGAAGCTAACACTGCTGGATTGGGCTCGCCAAGCTCAATACGATGTCCCGAACAATCCTTACTTAGAGTATTCATGGACCCTGATCGCTCTTACCAACTTTTTTCCGAACGAGAAGGACTGGGTGGCGAGCGACGGCAAGAGTTGGACACTCGAACCGCTTGTTCGCTTTGAAGCTCAACAGGATTTGTCGGACAGTGCTTGTGGGGGCATGCATCGTTTGATGGGGCTCGCTCATGCTGTTCGCTATCGAAATCGGCTTCAAGAACCGATGGACCAAGGATGGGGACTTGCTAAAAGCGTTGTTGAAAACGCGATCGACTCGGCCAGAAAATTCCAAAGTTCGGATGGCTCTTTTTCTACCAACTACACCAGTCGGCCTGGCACGTCTGCGGACCTGAGCAGCACAATCAGCGCCACTGGCCATACGCTCGAATTCCTGTCGTATGCACTGAGCAGCACGGAACTGGAGAAGCAATGGATGGAGCGCGCGGTTTTGCGTCTTTGTGCTATGCTGAAGGCGAGTGAAAAGCTAGACATGGAGTGTGGTGGGACGTACCACGCCTTGGCCGGCTTGAATCTGTACCACAAACGAAGATTTTCAAAACCGTAGGCTAGCCCTTGCGCCTTCGTTCCATGGATTTGAACCAAGGACTTGATAATGTATCGCACGAATGCGTTCTTTAGGTTTTTTATAACCCTTCTCATCGGAGCAGCAGTCCCGTTTATTTTGGCAATCGACATTCTTGTTGCCGATGAGGATGTCGCTGTCGATGGCTCGATCACATCGGATGCTTTCTTCGAACGCGAAATTAGACCTTTCTTGAAAAAGCATTGCGTCCAGTGCCATGGTAAGGAAAAACAAGCCAGCGGATTGCGGCTCGATGCTCGCTCCTTTGCCTTTCGAGGCGGGGATAGTGGGCCTGTCCTGGTTCCCAACCAGAGCCATGCCAGTGAACTGTGGCTTCGCATTCAAAGCGAAGATGATTCGCTGCGCATGCCACCGGAGGGCGAGCCTTTATCAAGCCAAGAAAAGGAGCTCATTCGTGACTGGATCGATCGCGGTGCACCATGGATCGAATCGGACGAAGACCGACAAGCAATGACCGACCCAAGAAGGGAGCATTGGGCTTGGAAGCGGATTGCTTCTGTCGCTCCACCTGCCCCAACGGTCCCCGAAGTTTCAGAGTTCCCGCTTCGCAATACCATCGATCGATTTGTTTTGTCGAAATTGGCTGAACAAGGGTTACAGCCATCGCCGGAAGCGGATCGTCGGACGCTCATTCGACGCTTGTCCTTTGACTTGCTTGGCCTTCCACCAACGCCCGATCAAGTGGCTGCGTTCGAGCTCGACACAGATCCCCTGGCTTATGAAAAGTTGGTCGATCGGATGTTAGAATCGCCGCAGTATGGTGAACGGGCCGCCCAACATTGGCTCGATATCTCCCATTTTGCGGACACTCATGGCTTTGAACGTGACCAAATCCGCGAACATGCTTGGCGATATCGGGACTGGGTCATCCGGGCATTGAACGAGGACATGCCCTATGATCGCTTCGTTCGTCTTCAGATTGCAGGGGATGCTATGGAACCGGACAATCCCCAAGCGGTCATCGCAACCGGCTTTCTTGCAGCTGGGCCCTGGGACTTTGTGGGGCAAGTTGAAACACCCAGCCCCGTATTGCGACGACTGGCTCGAGCTGATGATCTTGACGATATGTTGACTCAAGTGCTCACGGCAACATGCGCGGTCACGATCAATTGTGCCCGTTGCCATGACCATAAGCTCGATCCGATATCGCAGAAAGAGTATTACTCGCTGGCCTCTGTTTTCGCAGGCACCAAGCGGGGCAACCGAAGTGTTTCTCAGGCGGAGTCGACGAAACTTGCGGAAGCTCGCAATCAGCTGTCCAGCGACATTCAGGAATTGAAACGCAAGCTTCAAGAATCCAAGCTCCCGAATTGGGACCTTGCGGATATTGTCGGCGGCGGCAACGGATTGAAGACGGGGCAAGCGAATCAATCAATCGATCCAGCGACCGGACAAGTCCTGATTGAGTATCGAGGGTTCCTAGAGAATGCGATGCCCAATCGTTTTATGGAATCACCGCTGAAGATCATCGATGGCGTTGCGATTCCGGACGGGGGTGAATTGGGGAACGTGACTGTTTCATCGACTGGTTTGGTGGCTCAGAACATTGCTCGCACGTCGGGAAAGTCTTGGGATGCCATTCGAAACGGCCCAGTGCACTCGCAGTTCTCGAACAAGCTTGCAGGATTGGATGTGGGTGATGGCTCGCATTCGGTCCTTGGAATGCATTCGAATTCGCTCGTGACCTTCGATTTGACCGAACTTCCAAATCTTTCGCCAGAGATTAGCCCGATCAACGAAGGGCTACGGCTTCGCGGTTCGTTAGGTTATTTCGGCCAAACACCGAAAAATGGTGCCAGCGTGTTAGTTCTTGTCGATGGATCAACGGCCTTTCGCCGGGAACGACTTGGACGGGACGACGGCATATCGGATTTGGATATCGTCCTTCCCAAGGGAAGTCGATTCCTGACACTGATGGTGACCGATCTGGATCAAGATATCAGCCATGACCAAGTCTGCTTCATCAACTGCCGATTAGAGGCGACTCAAGCAATCGATCCCGAGGTGGAAAATGCAGAGCGCGAGCGAGTTGCAAGTATCCAAGCTCGAATTGCCGATTTGGAGAAACAGATCGCTTCCCTTGTAGAAGTAGATCAAGTGTATGCGGTTCAAAGCGAGACACCGCCAGCCGTCCAGATTCTCGCCCGAGGTGATACCGAACAGGGGCGTGATGAAGTGACGCCAAGTTCGTTGGAATGTCTTGAAGGGTTAGGCAATTTTTCTTTGGAGGCTTCGGCTTCCGACTTGTCGCGACGTCTTGCATTGTCGGATTGGATCACCGATACGGCCAATCCTCTTTTTAAGCGAGTCATCGTGAATCGACTTTGGCAGCAGCACTTTGGGCAAGGTATTGTTGCGACCCCAAGCGACTTTGGTTTAGGAGGGGCACTGCCAACACACCCCGAGCTCTTGGATTGGTTAGCCAACGACTTTCATGAGAAGCGGTATTCCTTAAAGGCCATGCATCGTTTGATATGCTGCAGTTCAACGTATCGACAGCAATCGATCCTCGACTCGCAGCTTCCAAGCCATGCAAAGTCCACTGCGGTGGATGCAAACAATCGATGGTTATGGCGACAGAACGCATTCAAGTTGGATGCGGAGTCCACGCGAGACGCAGTTCTTGCGGTAAGTGGCCAATTGGAGCCGTCCATGTTTGGACCTGGCTTTCGAGAATTCGACTACAAGGAAGAATATGCACCCGTCTATTCTTATGTGACTCGCAACGACCGGGAGGCAAATCGACGAAGCATTTATCGCTTTCGAGTTAGGACGACTCCGAATCCGTGGTTAACATCGCTCGATTGCCCGAATTCGGCGAACTTTACGCCAACTCGGTTTGTGACAACAACCGCCTTGCAATCGCTTGCCTTGCTAAATCATGATTTTGTTTTGCAGCAGTCTGAAAACTTGGCGAATCGAATTTCCAGTCTGCATGATGTTCCCAAAGACCAGATCGCAGTGGCATGGTCTTTGGTGTTCAGCCGCAAGCCTTCGGAACTCGAAATGCGAGCATCCGAAGAATTGATTGGCAAGCATGGTCTGTCCACTTTTTGCAGATACCTTCTCAACTCGAACGAGTTTGTTTCCATAGACTAGAGCGGATAGATGATCATGGAAAAGAATCGAGTCCTTTCAGCCGGGCCTGTAGCGGCTGGTCGACGTTCATTTCTGAAGCAGCTGGGCGATGGCTTTGGAGCGTGCGCTTTGACGGCATTGTTGCATTCTGAGGCGGTGCGAGCGTCTGATTCCACGATGGATACCACGACCAAGGATGAACGGGGGCAATCCCGTTTTCCACACCATGCGGCCAAGGCCAAGTCGGTCATTCAGATATTTTGCCCGGGAGGGCTAAGTCACGTCGATACTTGGGACTATCGGCCCGAGCTGACACGGCTGCATGGCAAGCCCTTTGACTCGGAGCTTGGCAAGCAAACTTTCGCTGGGATCGCGGGCGAGTACGCGAAGAGCTTTTGGGATTTCAGCCAGCACGGTCAATGTGGACGCTGGATGAGCAGTCTGTTTCCACAGTTGGCCAAGCATGTCGATGACATGGCATTTATCTATTCCATGCAAAACAAGTCGGCTTTGCATGGCCCCGCTATGTTCATGATGAATAGTGGTTTTGTTCGGCCGGGATTTCCATCCATGGGATCGTGGGTCACCTATGGATTAGGAAGCGAGAATGAGAACTTGCCAGCCTTTGTCGTTTTGCCAGATACGCGTGGGCTCCCCCCTGGGGGCGTTCTCAACTGGAACTCGGGCTTTCTGCCCGCGGTTCACCAAGGAACGGTACTGAGCACCACTGCCAACATGCCACCGATCGCCAACTTATTTCCGCGGAAAGGTCGGGAAGTCGAGCTTGAACACGACGGACTTGCTTTCTTAAAAACGATCAACCAACAACATGCGTCGACGCGACAAGGGGACTCGATGCTGGAAGCTCGCATCGCAAGTTACGAATTGGCGGCACGACTGCAATTGAGCGCCCCCGAAGCTGTCGATCTCAGTAGCGAATCAGGCTCAACCCACCAACGTTATTGTCTTGACGACGAGGACATTGGGCCTTTTGGACGGCAATGTCTGCTGGCTCGAAGGATGGTCGAACGGGGCGTTCGTTTCGTTCAGATCTTTTGTGGTGCAGAAAACACAAGCAGCAAAAAAATACGGCCCAATTGGGATTCGCATGAAGACATCGTTCGCGATCACGGATACTGGGGACGAATCTTGGATACGGGCGCAAGCGCTTTGCTCGAAGATCTCAAGCAACGTGGACTTCTGGATTCGACCTTAGTGATATGCACCAGCGAATTTGGAAGACAACCGTTCATGCAAGGCAAACAAAAAGGACGCGATCATAACCCAGGTGTGTTTACCGCATGGATGTCTGGTGGAGGAACACAAGGTGGTACTTCCTATGGAAGCAGTGACGACGTTGGCTTTAAGGCGCTCGATAAACCAACGTATTCGTACGACCTCCATGCGACCGCGCTCCACCTGCTTGGGATCGACCATGAGCGGTTAAGCGTTTATCACGATGGAATTCAGCGCCGGTTAACCGATGTCCATGGGAATGTACTGAAAGAGATTATTCATAGCTAGCATGAGAATCGCATAGCCCTACATAGGATCGTGCCTGCAGCGGTTCAAGATTGGACCTAAGAGCGCGCAAACGTCCTCGAAGCGAGGACCCAAAGATCGGGTTCAAAAAAATCTTTTGAAAGTGCCGATGACAAAAAGTCACTCCTTCCTACAATACAGGGAGAAGTTTGTGAAACTTTTCACAAAGTCGCTCCTCCGCAGGAATCGGTCGTGGCTAACTATCTTCCCATATTGATTTATCTTATTGCCGTGATTGGGTTTGCGGCTGTCTCGCTCATCCTTCCTCACCTTGTTGCGCCCAGGCGGCACACGCGGGTGAAGGACATGCCGTACGAATCGGGGATGGACCCGGTAGGTGACGCCAGGAAGCCTTTCGATGTCAAATTCTATTTGATAGCGATCTTGTTTTTGGTTTTTGACGTTGAGCTCTTGTTCATTTATCCGTGGGCGGTTTCGCTGCTTGCTCCGGATGGGGTTCCAGTGGACTTTCGACCGGCTGTTTTTGTTGTCTTGATCATATTGATTGCGACCTTGGCTTTGGCCTACTTGGTTGCCTATCGTAAAGGGGTGTTTGATTGGCGACGCAAATAAACAAGCAACTTGGTGACAATGTCTTTTTGACGACATTGGACGCAGCTGCCTCTTGGGGGCGTGCCAACAGTCTATGGCCAATGCCTTTTGCTACGGCTTGCTGTGGTATTGAGTTAATGAGTACAGCGGCTAGCAAGCATGACTTGTCTCGGTTCGGCAGTGAGGTGATGCGGTTTTCTCCGCGTCAGTGCGACTTGATGATTGTCGCAGGGCGTGTTGTGATGAAAATGCTACCGGTTTTGCAGCGAATTTGGTTGCAGATGCCTGAGCCGAAGTGGTGCATTTCGATGGGTGCCTGTGCATGCTCGGGCGGGGTTTTCGATACCTACTCGGTGGTTCAAGGGATCGACCGGTTTATGCCGGTGGATGTTTATGTTCCTGGTTGTCCACCGCGTCCGGAGCAGTTGATCAAGTCGATTCTTGATTTGCAGGCCAAGATTCAAAGTGGTGGTACGGTGAATGCTCGTGAGTTTAAGTTGCGAGTGCTCCCAGAGGGGCCATCGCGGTTTGATGAGGAAGAATTGATTCGGATCCGGGAGCGGAATGGTTTCAAGCTCGAAGACCCTAAGTACGATCCGGTGCACTAACATCATGTCCAATCAACCCAGTACCAATAAAGCTGTTCCTGGTTCCACTACTCAGATGGAATCCACTAAGGCTAGTCTTGTTGCGGCGTTGCCGGGCATTGAGCTGACTTGGTCGGTTTTTTGCTCGCAAGACCGAGTCGTGTTTCCTGCCGGTTCGCTCATGAAGGTTTTGCAGGCCTTCAAAGCAGCTGGTTTTGATCAGCTGACCGATTTGACGGCGGTCGATCTCTTGGAGTACGGGAGCGCGTCCGATCGATTCGAAATTGTTTATTGTCTGCTCAATGTCGATTCCGGGCTTCGTCTGATTGCGAAGACTCATCTCAGCGAGCCTGATTTGACGATTCCCTCAGCCACTCAGGTTTGGTTTGGTGCGGACTGGCTGGAGCGTGAAGTTTATGACATGTACGGCATCATTTTTGATGGCCATCCAAACTTCAAGCGACTTCTTTTGCCTCAAGAATTTCAGTCGTTTCCGCTGCGAAAAGATTATCCAGTGAAGGGGCGCGGCGAACGCCATAACTTCCCAGTCGTGACGCGAGCTGAAAGCTAAACAGGAACGAACCGATATGCCTTTAGAATTGATCGACGATCCGAGCCTTGGCAGCGACAAACGCGAAGGTCTTTGGACTTTGAACTTTGGTCCTCAGCATCCTGCCACACACACTACGCTTCGGTTGGTGTTGCAACTGGATGGTGAAATGGTGATCGATGCGGAGCCTGACATCGGGTTTTTGCATAGCGGTTTCGAAAAGCTAGGTGAAGTGCTGGATTTTAATCAGTATGTCACCATCGTTGACCGCATGAATTACATCTCGCCGTTGGCCAATGAGATCGCATGGCATCATTCGGTAGAGAAGTTGCTTGGGATCGAGTTGACGCCTAGGTGCAAATACATCCGAACCATCTTTGCGGAACTGATGCGGATCCATGACCACCTGCTTTGCACGGGAACTTGCGTGCTGGACCTTGGCGGTGCGACTGCGTTTATGTACGCATTCAATGAGCGGGAAGCTATCTATGAAATTTGCGAACGCGCTTCTGGACAGCGATTTCACACTTCGTATACCCGTGTTGGTGGTCTGCTGTACGACGTGACCGATGACTGGGTGGATATGGTCAAGAAGTATTGCAAGAACTTTCCGAAAGCGTTCCGGGATTTCGAAGGTCTCGTGATGAAGAACCGGATCTTCGTAGAGCGAACTCGGGATGTGGGAGTTCTTTCTAAGGAGGATGCGATAGCAGGCGGAGCGACGGGGCCAGTGGCTCGTGCCAGCGGAGTGGTTCGGGACTTACGGCGAGACGAGCCTTATCTTGCGTACGATGAATTGGATTTCGATGTTTGTGCGAGCCAAGGTGGCGATTGTTACGCTCGGTTTCAAGTGCGGATGATGGAGATGCTAGAGAGCATCAAAATCATTGAACAGGCTATCGATAAGCTACCGTCGGGACCGATTTATGCTTCTGGTACTGGAAAAGAAACCATACCGGACAAGCGAGAAGTTTATCGCAGCATCGAAGGGTTGATTCACCATTTCGAAGGCATCATGCCAAATCGCCAAATGGCAAGCCCGAAAGATTCTGTATACGCAGCAACCGAGTCGCCGAATGGTGAATTGGGGTATTACATTGTTGGGGATGGATCGTTCCGTGCTTATCGTGCTCGGACTCGTCCACCTTCCCTTTTGCACTTTTCTCTGTTCGCACGGATGATGAGGGGCTGCATGCTAAGCGATGTCGTAGCCGTTTTGGGAAGTATCAATATCATCGCAGCGGAGTTAGACCGATGAGTGAACTGAGTACGAACGCCAAGAAGGTTATCGAAGAACATTTAGGTCGATACCCCAGCAAGCAAGCGGTGACCTTGCCAGCTTTGCATGTGGTTCAGCAAGAGACAGGATGCGTGAGCCGTAAGGCTATTTCCGAAATTGCAGACATTTTGGAGCTGTCGCCAGCCCAGATCAACGACACGCTTTCTTTCTACGGCTTTTTCCGAACCGAAGAAGATCCACTTGGCAAAAAGCGAGTTTGGATTTGTCGTTCGTTGCCTTGCATGTTGCGTGGTGGAGAGGAACTGCTGGCTGAACTTTGCCAACGTTGGGGGATTCAGCCCGGTCAGACTACTGCAGATGGGGAAGTGACGCTGGAGTTGGCTGAATGCCTAGGAGCATGTGATGGAGCTCCTTGCATGCTGGTTGATGACGAATTGACACTGCGGGTGACTGCGGACGATGTTGAGAAGCAAGTTCGAGGTAACAAGTAGGAGAAATGATGAGCAACGACAATTTTCAACCCGTGTTATTAGCTCGGCAAAACAAGCCAAACAGCCATACTCTGGCGTCCTATCAAGCGGATGGCGGCTACCAAGCGTTAGCCAAAGCCCTCAAAATGGCGAATACCGAAGTCATCGATGTCGTGAAGGCTTCCGGGCTTCGCGGTCGAGGTGGCGCGGGCTTCCCAACCGGATTGAAGTGGACCTTTTTGCCCAAGGATGTCAAAGGTCCGATCTATCTGTGCATCAACGGTGACGAGAGCGAACCGGGCACGTTCAACAATCGAGTTCTGATCGAACAAGACCCGCACCAAGTGTTAGAGGGGATTGTCATCAGCAGTTTTGCGACTCGAACGACCACCGCCTATTTTTATCTGCGTTACGAGTACGGGCGTTGCTACCGAGTGCTCAAAGATGCGATCGACGAGATGTATGACAATAATCTTCTCGGCAAGAACATTTTGGGGTCCGGCTACGACCTGGACATCCACTTGCATCGCGGAGCATGTGCTTACATTTGCGGTGAAGAGACCGGACTCATCGAAAGCTTGGAAGGTAAGCGAGCCTGGCCTCGGATCAAGCCACCCTTCCCTGCCATCGAGGGAGCGTTCCGCAAACCTACAGTCGTCAACAACGTGGAGACGATGGCCTGCATACCTCACATCATCAACCACGGTCCTGAATGGTTCATGTCGATGGGGATTCCCAAAGATCCCAACAATCCGCGAGATGCGGGCTCTTATGGGCCGAAGTTGTATTGCATCAGCGGCCACGTGAATAAGCCTGGGTTGGTTGAGTTGCCGATGGGTATTTCAGCTCGGGACTTGATTGAAAAGCATGCTGGCGGCGTCTGGAAGGGACGCAAGGCCAAGGCTGTCGTCCCAGGCGGTATCAGCATGGGTTTTATGAGCGAGAGTGAATTGGATACACCCTTGGATTTTGCGGGCCCGGGACGCGTCGGTTGTCTTGGGCTTGGCACGGCGGCAGTGATTGTGATCGATGATCACACCAGCATGGTGGATGTGCTTTACAACGCATGTCGATTTTTTGCTCACGAATCTTGTGGTCAATGCACTCCTTGTCGCGAGGGGACTGCGTGGTCCACCAAGATCTTGGAACGTATTCGTGACGGAAGAGGCAAGTTGAGCGACATTGATTTGCTGCTGGAAATATCGTCGTCGATTGGAACCATTCCCGGTACCACGATCTGTGGACTTGCTGACGGTGCGGCTTGGCCCATGAAGACTGCGATCAACAAATTCCGTGGCGAGTTTGAAGAGTACATCAAAAGCGGACGCAAAAGCGAAAGCCGTTCGTTAGCCGGTGCTCACTAGGCTCCGGCGAGGCAATCCAGAAAAGTAAAGAATCGAACTCGGTCTAGCGGCCGTAGTCCACCAAGATGACCAGTGCGGCTTATGCTCGGTGAGTTCATCGAGAAGACAAACGAAAACATTCCAACACTAAACCCAATCCGGAAACGACAAAAGTGGCAAAGGTAATCGTTAACGACGTCGAAGTCGAAGCTGACCCCAAGGACAACTGCATCCTTGCCGCTCGCAAGGCTGGCGTTGAGATTCCGCATTACTGCTGGCACGAATCGCTATCGGTAGTAGCGTCTTGCCGTATGTGTTTGGTGGAAGTCGGCGAAAAGAAGCCTGACGGCACCATTGCTTGGGGCCCTAAGCTGGTCCCTGGATGCCAAACACCGATCAAAGAGGGAACGGTTATTAGGACGGATTCTGCGAAGGTGAAAACGACCCAGCAGATGACGCTTGAGCTTTTGCTTTTGAATCACCCGCTCGATTGTTCCATTTGCGATCAAGCGGGTGAATGCTACTTGCAGGACTACACCTACAAGTATGGCAAGGCACAAAGCCGCCTGGATGAGCCCAAGCTGCAGCGTATGGACAAGTATCATATCGGTGAGCAGATTGCACTGTTTACCGACCGCTGTGTGATGTGCACTCGTTGCGTTCGATTCACGCGAGAGATCAGTGGTACCGCCGAACTGCAAGTCGTAGCGCGTGGAAGCCATGAAGAGATCGACGTGTTTCCAGATGTTCCATGCGATAACAAATTAGCTGGTAACGTTGTCGATCTTTGCCCAGTTGGAGCTCTATGCAGTAAAGACTTTTTGTACAAGAAGCGAGTCTGGTGGTTAAAGCATGCCGAAAGCGTTTGCACGGGCTGTTCGACGGGTTGCAGTATCCACATCGATCAGAATGAAGACAAAGTTTACCGATTGAGACCTCGTGAGAATCCGTTGGCACAAGGGCACTTTATGTGCGACGAAGGCCGATTTGGGTTCAAGTACATCCACGACGAACGACGCTTGACTCGGCCGAAATTGAGCGATGCGGTATCAGGTGCTGCGAATCGCAAATCGCATGCCACAACGACCGCTGGTTCAGGGGACCTCAGTTTCGCGGATCCTTGGACAGACGTTCTGGAAGTTGCTCGGCGTAAAATCAAAGATGCCGTGAAGTCAGATGCTCGTGGTTTTGTTGCGGTTCTTTCTCCTTTTATGACCGTGGAAGAAGCGTACTTGCTTGCTTCGTTCCTGAAGGGATTGGACAAACGAGTTCGGTTGGTACTGGGCCCCGTGCCGATGGTTGGATCCGATGACAAGTATCCGAAAGGGCCTAAGGGCGAATCGCCTGCTGAAGACAAAGTCCGTTTTACGATCCGAGCCGAAAAGTGCCCGAATCGCCTTGGGGTGGAAGCGGTGCTTCGCCACTTTGAAGGTCAAATCACCGGACTAGAACAAATGATGGCTGGTGCAAATGCAACTTCTTGGTTCTTGGTAGGTGGCAACAGCGAAGGTTGGGTAACGGAATCGATAGACCGAGCTGTGGGTCAGCCTGGGTTATTGATTGTGCAGGATATTTTCCCGTCGCCGCTGAGCGAGCGAGCGGACATTTTGCTTCCATCAGGTTCGTTTGCGGAACGTGAAGGAACTTACGTGAACCATTCAGGCTTGGCACAGGCAGTTCAGGCCGCAGTTCGATGCCCCGGGGATGCTCGGGCGGACGGAAGAATTTTGTTGGAATTGGCGGAGCGCAAGGGTCTTTTCAATGCGATGGCCATTCGGAAAGAAGTCGGCAATGCCATTCCTTCGCTTGTTGCTCTTACCGAGGGAGACTTAGGCGAGCATGGGGTCAAAATCGGCGGCGTCGCTCGTGAACCCATTCATTCCTGATTTTTGAGATTTCTAGTATTTGAACGCCTGAACGAACAGTCCCATTCAACACTAACACGCAGCTGACTTATGTACGATTTCCTCCAGCAAATATGGCCGACGTTATGGCCGACCCTTGCTGCCATTGGTGTGATTCTCGCCTTTGTGCCAGTGTTGGGCCTGTACATGACCTTCATTGAGCGCAAGTTAGCTGCTTATGTCCAAGATCGTTTGGGGCCAAATAGGGTTGGGCCTTTTGGATTGTTCCAGGCGATTGCGGATGCTATCAAGCTCTTTTTGAAAGAGCAGGTGATTCCGGATCACGTATTCAAACTGTTGTATTTCATTGCCCCGACGCTTAGCCTGATGACCGCCATGTTTGCATTGGTGGTAATGCCTTTTGGACCAGTTCCAACCGACTACACCAGCGGGTTCCGGTACATAGTTGCACCTGGGATCGACATTGGAATCATGATGATGATCGCCATCAGTTCTCTGTCTGCGTACGGTATCATTTTGGGTGGTTGGGCGTCTAATAATAAGTACTCGTTGTATGGAGCGATTCGCTCTTGTGCGCAGTTCATCAGTTATGAAATACCCCTTGGGCTTTCGATCATTGGAATCGTCGTTGCGGCAGGCTCCTTGAACATCGAACAGATCGTTGCAGCCCAGAGCGGAGACTTTTGGAATTGGAATATTTTCTGGCAACCTCTGGCATTGATTGTTTTCTTCACGAGTGCTTTGGCGGAAACCAACCGCCTGCCGTTTGACTTGCCAGAATGCGAACAGGAACTGGTAGGTGGGTTTCATACGGAGTACGGTGGAATCAAGTTTGTTTTGTTCTTCTTGGCCGAATATACACACGTAGTAACGGTCAGTTTCTTAACTGCGTTGCTGTTTTTTGGTGGGTGGCATTTCCCAGGCTTGTCAGGACCGGTGGACGCAGGGCTTGGCGGCATGCTTCTCAGGACGTTTGTTTTGGTAGCAAAGGTTTCGATGGTGGTTGCGTTCATCATGTTGTTACGGTGGGCGTTGCCTCGATTCCGTTTCGATCAATTGATGGGACTGGCCTGGAAAGGGTTGATTCCGCTTGGATTGGTCAATCTTGTTTGCGTCGCTGTGGTGTTTACCTTTGATCTGCCTAAGCATTTGTTGTCGTTCACGGCGGTGTTCCTGTTTGTAGCTTCCCTAATAAGTGCAAGAAATCTGCAATCGACGATCAACATGCCACGTTCGGCCGGACGTCCGAAAGCGGGATCGATTTTGAGTGAGGTCACAGTATGAGTACCGAAACGAAGAAAGTGAAAACCGTCAAGTGGGGCGAAGAGCCCAAGCTTGGCTGGAAAGAGGCCATGTATTTGCCGGCGATAGCCTCCGGTTTGATGACCGCATTGAAGCATGCTTTTTCTGGCAAGACCACAACCAGGCAGTACCCTGATGTGGAACCAGTGATCCCGGCAAACTACCGAGGGGTTCATCGATTGAACCGGGATGAAGCAGGTCGAGTCAAGTGCGTGGCATGTTACATGTGTCAAACAGCTTGCCCAGCCAATTGCATTGAGATCATTGCAGCCCCTGCACCGAAAGACGATCCGCATTGGAAGGATCGCGATAAGTTTCCCGAAACATTCACGATCGACGAATTGCGATGCATCTACTGCGGTATGTGCGAAGAGGCATGTCCGGTGGATGCGATCGAATTAACGAGCGTCTACGATCTAACCGGAATGTCTCGCCAGGAGATGATTTTCGATAAAGAGAAGTTGCTATCTGTATTCGACGAAACAGTCAATTCAGGGCGGGATCCGATTCGTACCAACCGAGGTGCCTTGGGGCCAGCTTCTGAAGAGGCCTCGACGGCAAAACAAGGTCCACCTCCGCCAGGAAGGGGACGCCACGGCTAAGCCGAAAGCGACACATATTATGGATTATCAATTTACGGATCCGACTTGGCAGTTGGGCATGATCACACCGATTGTGCTTGGGGCTTTGTCCTATCTTTTCTTGCAACACGGCGTGCTTGCAAAGTCAAAACAACTCATTGCAGCTGGGGTTATTTCTCTTTGCGGGGCGATTGTCTTCGCGATTGGATTTGCTCCTTCTACGATAGAGGCCGTAATGCTGATGTGCTTCTGTTCCATCGCGACGGTAGGTGGAATTAGCTTTTTGGTGGCACGCGAGCCAGTGTATGCGGCCTTGGGGTTTGCGACTGCGGTTCTTTCAACATGCGGAATCATGTTCATGCAGTCGGCCTTGTTTTTGGCAGCTGCTACCATGATCGTCTATGCAGGTGCCACGATCATTATCTTCTTGTTTGTTCTGATGTTTGCTCAGCAGACGCAGCTAAGAACTTATGACGTTCAGTTGACGCACCCAGTCGTGGCGGCTGCCATCGGTGCTGTATTGCTAATTACGATTGCCATGTGCGTCACCGGAGAGAAGGGCATCAAGTTGGCTTCTCCAGACGCTTCGCGTCCGTATAGCGGTGCAGTTTTGCCTGAAGACCTGCGGTCGAAGGCTGCCACCGATTTCTTGAAAACGCGACCGATCGAGTCCATGTCGGTGCCGGGCACAACGGCTGGATTGGGCCGTTCGTTGTACACAGATTATTTGATTGCAGTTGAACTTGCGGGCGCTGTCTTGCTAGTCGCAACCATTGGAGCGATTGCTTTGGCCCAACGACCAGCGGAGAATTTATCATGAATGATACGATCACTCAAAATTTGCTTGTCTTTGGTGGGGTGTTGTTTTGCGCAGGACTTGTTGGCTTCTTGAGCCGACGGTCGCTGATTCTGATGTTTCTGTCGCTCGAGATGATGCTGTCGGGTGTCAGTGTGAATCTGATTACCTTTGCCAGACATCACCAAAATTATCAGGGGCAGATTCTCGCGATCATGGTGTTAACGATTGCTGCATGTGAAGCGGCGATTGCTCTGGCATTAGTTGTTTCGTTGTATCGCCGCAAAGCAACCTTGGAT
>CAITIF010000068.1 GCA_903892365.1 uncultured Pirellula sp.
CCGGAAAGAAGCCTGATGGCAAGCACGTCGGTGGATTCAAGGACGTAACCGCTGTAGCCAAAGTCGATTTGGAAGCGCCGGAAAAAGGTTCGCTAACCATTGAAATCAAAACCGATAGCCTTTGGTCAGACGATGAAAAGTTGACCGGCCACCTCAAAAACCCTGACTTCTTCGACGTGAAGAAATACCCAACGATCAAGTTTGAATCCACCAAGATCAACATGAATGGCGAAACCGGCGAAATCGTTGGCAAGTTGACCATGCTCGATAAGACCGTTGAAGTCAAGGTTCCTGTCAAGGGCGAACTATCCGATGACACGCTAACCGTCCTCGCAGACTTCAAAATCGATCGTACCAAATGGGGTATGAGCTACGGTAAGGGCAAGATCAACGACGAAGTCGAAATCAAAGTTGAACTCGCGTTCCCACGCAAATAATCGAATGATGTTTCCTGATTTTTGCTTACCCAATTCGATGGCAGATGCGATGGATGGTCGCATCGCATTTGCCTTGCAACTTGCGGCTGCCGCGAGTCGCGAAACTCTGAAATATTTTCGCACCAACGAATTCCAAGTGGAAAGAAAAAGCGATCGTTCGCCGGTCACTTTAGCGGATAAGCAAGCCGAACAAATCGTGCGAGGGCTGATCCAAAACCAATTCCCGAACGATGCCATCTTGGGTGAAGAGTTTGGGGGCATTGCTGGCTCTTCGGGCTACGAATGGATTGTTGACCCCATCGATGGCACCAAGAGCTTTATTTCGGGCGTACCTCTCTACTCGACATTGGTTGGCATGACATTTCAGGGCCAGCCTACCATTGGTGTGATTGCCATCCCAGCACTTTGCGAATTGGTGATTGCAGCTAAAGGTTTAGGAGCTTGGTACGGATCGCGTCGTTGGGATTCCAATGCGGAACTTGCTATTCCACTCGAACAAACCTGGGTCTCGAAGCAATCGCAGTTAAGCGATGGTCTTTTGGTGACCTCCCAAGCGGATAATTTTCAGCGCCGCAATGCCCAAAGCGCCTATGCGGCTCTTGAAGCCGAAGCATACGTTACGCGCACCTGGGGCGATGGCTATGGTTACTTGCTGGTTGCGACTGGCCGCGCAGAAGCCATGGTGGATCCGATTGTGAATCCCTGGGATGTTGCTGCGGTCGCTCCTGTGATTCAAGAAGCGGGCGGAACGTTTTCATCTTGGGCTGGCGATTTTGATATTCGCGCTGGCCACTGTTTGGGTACAAACGGCCTAGTGCATAACTCGGTCCTAGAACGCTTAAAGCCCTTCTCCTAACCGAGTTGCCAAACTTGGACGGCGCTACGGGCAATGCATTTCTATTGCGTTGCCCTTTCAGTCAGGCACTAGGGTTGATGAAAATCCAATTTTGATGTCTATCTTTCAGGACTACCGTTGATTGGAAATGCTGCGTGCTAGTTGCGGTAGCACTGATAAACAATGACACGTTGGCCGGGTTGCAAGAACGGCGCGAGCTGGCTTGCTCCGGTTAATCGAATCTCCATTCGGGATTCGATCTCGACAATTCCAAAGAGCTCACCTGGAACTTGTTCCGTAACCGTTCCTAATCGCACATCCACCCA
>CAITIF010000069.1 GCA_903892365.1 uncultured Pirellula sp.
CTCGATGGTTCACGAATCTACTCGGAGTCCGAAAATGAAAAACTGGTATGGAATGTCGCGACGCGCGAGACGATTCCAGATGCAACGTGGGAGCCGCCAGAAGTGATCACCCACGCTTCTCCCGACGGTCGATGGTTTGTGACCACCGAATCCAACAACGTCGTGCTGGTCGATCGGGAATACAAGAATACTCCCGACGAGAAAGCACGGCGAAAAACGAAGGCGAGCTTTGATTCGTTTCTACACCAAAAGCAGGCGACGGACGCCACCACGGCGAAGAACTGGTACGCAGCGACATTCCATTATGCATGGCTGATGCAGAACGATCCTGATCAAGCGTCGCTCTACGATGGCCTACAAGCTTCTTTTCAAGAACTTCAGTCCCAGTTTAAGCTGGAAGGACGTGACATCGAGCTTCATCTCGCCACGGTCGTCAAGGAATCTCTTAAGCTTCCACGCGGAAACAAATAGCCGTTTCAACTCTTAGGGCCTTCCGGACATTCGTGCTTGAGTACTCGTTTTGTCCTACTTGCCGTAACTCTTGCATTGATGATTGATCGATTGATGCCTTGAAACGGTTTCCCAACCAGCGAGTCAAAAGAACTGCAAGAATCCACTCATCGCAAAATTCGATATCGCTATTTGTCACTGTTCGGTTGGATTAAATCCCGGAGGCCTTCGCGGTAGGATGGGAACAAGAACGTGTAGTCGAGTTCTGTTTTGATCCGATTGTTGCGAATTCGCTTGTTCCCATCGCTCCGTGATTTTCCAGTCTTTGTCGCAGAAGCAATGTCCGAAGCCTTTTCTTCAAAGATCGGGGCAGGCCAGTTCCCAAGGCTTGCAATGAATTCGTAGTAATCGCGCCTAGCGCTCGGGAAGTCATCACACACACAGTACAGCGTGTGACTCATGGGTCGCTCGGACACTTGATCGATTACTTGCGCCAAGTCGTCGACATGAATCAAATTCAAGAAGCTATCGGGGTCGGCCTGAAGCGGCACTCGATCGCGAATCGCTTGCCATCGGGGAACGCGTTGCGGCCCGTAGATTCCAGATGGTCTTAAAATTACCAAGTTGGTTTGGGCGACGTGTTGGTCAAGCCATTGCTCTGCGGCAAACGCAGCGATCGAACCGGGGCGGTCGGGTGATGCAGGTGTTGCCTCATCGACCCAAGTTCCCGACTCCGTTGCACCATAGACCCCTGTCGTCGAAAGATAGATCCATCGAACCTTGCAATCAGGGAACGCTTCTGTCAGTTGGCGATGTAGGTTACGAAGACCTCGCGTGTGTGTTTCCTGATGCGGGATCCCGGCCTGAGTCGCATGCGAGACTGACACAAGTACTGTCAAGACTGGGATGCTAGCATCAGATTCGCGTTGCAAAGCCTGCGACATAGAATCCCAATTGTCCTGCTGCGCGATCGGTAGTTCCGACATCCAATCCCAAGCGATTGGTTTGACGCCTAGATTCGATAACTCGTCGAAGCGAGAATGATTTCTGGTGATAGCAAACACGGGGCCGGAGTTGCCTTTCATGTTCTGATCGGCTTCGCTACACCATCGATGAGCGACCTTGGTACCCACATATCCGCAGCCCACAATCAGACGAACGTTCATCTTACCCTCCAGCGTAATTCGGCATGATCGTTAAAGGTGGACCGTGAGTGGAGCCCCGTGAGGTTCGATTCTTGAGTTTCTTGAGTCAAAAGGGTTTCATTTTCGAGATAGTTAGCGAATAATCGAACCCGCACGATCTTTGTGCGGGTTATCCACGAAATTCACGCGACGAACGAAATTTACGCGACCAACATTGTACGGAGTCTTTGGTGTCTAAAAAGTCTTCGGAAGCCAGAATCGAAAGTTCCAGAATCGAAAGTTGCTGTCAGATTGACCGGACTTGGGTTCAAAAATGGGCCTTTTTGATTGCCCTGCTTTGCTTTGCGGCCCCAACGTTCGCCCAAGAGCGTTCCTCGCTGAAGCCGTCCATTCCCAAGAGCAATGATTCCATGCCCTCGGCGGCAAAGGGGATAACGCAAGTTCCCTTGGAGGAAGGCCTAGGGGGGATCTTAAAAGGAAATGAGCCTAGAGACAGAAACCAGCTGATCGCACTGGAAAATCAACAAGCCAAGATTGCCAAAGCCGCGAATCTGGTGACGGTCAATCTTCAGCATGGTAGCACTCAAGGCAGCGGTGTCATCATTACACCTGACGGTTTTATTTTGACGGCAGCTCACGTCGCAGGACGCCCCAATCAGAGGATCAATATTATCCTGCATGATGGCACGCGGATTGAAGGGTTGACCATGGGGGTCAATCGTAACATGGACGCAGGTCTTGTTCGGATTACAAAGCCAGCTCGCGATGTTGCGTCCGATCCATGGCCGCATGCATCGATTGGCATCTCCGAGGATTTAATGCAAGGGCAATGGTGCTTGGCAACGGGGCATCCAGGCGGTTGGACACCCGATCGACCAGCCGTGCTGCGTGTTGGCAGATTGCTGCGATTACTTCCCTCCACATTGATCACAGATTGTGCATTGATTGGGGGGGATAGCGGCGGGCCCTTGTTCAACCTGAATGGCGAACTGATAGGCATTCACAGCCGAATCGGCGTGGATGTCGACGACAACATGCACGTTCCGATCGATGTCTTTGCGAAGTCTTGGTCAAGGCTCGTCAAAATGGAAGCATGGGGATCTCTGCCGGGATTCAAGCCCGCGATCGGCGTTCGCGGAGCAACGGACGAGGAATCCAACAATCAATGCAAGATTGCTCGTGTCGATGAAAATGGCCCAGCTGCCAAAGCTGGAATTCGTTCGGGCGATGTTATCTTGAAGTTTGACGGACTGCTTATTCAAAATTTTGATCAGCTGAAAGAGGCTGTCGATTCCGTTACTCCGGGCGAGCAAGTTTTCGTTGAGATTCAACGGGGGGCGAATATCTTTCCCGTTCGATTGATTGTGGGCGTTCGAGATTAGCCCGGAAATTAGTTTATACGGGAATCCCGAACTGCTATAATCGAAGTCGTTGGTCGTCCGAAAGTCACCCAAAAAGGTTTTCCTAGATGAAGAATTGGCGCTCCTGGTTCGTTGGTGGAACCGTTGTCGCGGCATCCTTTTCCTATTCGTCCATGAGAGATCCGCTTAGCGATCTTTTGACATTGGCGCATTCCGTCAATCAGTTGGATCAAGTGACACTTACAGGGCAATTTAGCAACGTATCGTGGCTGCCGTTTTCGGACGAATCGGGATCTTTTGATGACGAAAAGGGGGCCGACGAAGGACTGAGCGGAGTCGACACGTTGGGATCCAAGCTGGTCCAGCAAGGTGGAAAACGCTTCGGCAACGATTCTCGCGAAAGCAACACTCGAGCTCATCAGCGAAATCAATACTCGACCCTCCGCGCGTTTCGCGAGTCCATTGGGAACCAGTGGAAACCCACGGTAAAAATACTCGATGAGAATCGTCAGTTGGCTTTGGGCACCATTGTCTCCGAAGACGGCTGGATCGTGTCCAAGGGCAGCGAGCTTCCAGATTCTAAAGTCGAAGTTCAACTGTTTGACGGCTCCACTGCTGAAGGTAGTGTTCGCATTCGACGCGCCGATATCGACTTGGCTCTGGTTAAAGTAGAACGCAACAACTTACCAACGATGAATTGGAACACCATCGCGGACGTTCCTGTTGGTGGTTGGCTAGCCAGTGCAAGCGCTCGTAGCCAGCTTCCATTTGCCATCGGCGTGATGAGTGTTGTGAGTCGCAATGTGCCTCGCGAAAG
>CAITIF010000070.1 GCA_903892365.1 uncultured Pirellula sp.
AGGAGTTGGGGTTGAAATTGGATTTGGTTCATAAGTCTATTTTGCTCCGCTGACGGGTTAGTAGTGCAGCTACCGCCCCGTTCCAGGCGCAAAAAACCGAAAAATTGGCACCCCAGGATAATGGGTGCACACAACTTCGCACCATGGTGTTGGTTGGGAAAAGCGCTAGGCTTTTCTGTCAATCGGGCTATCATCCATGGGATGAGATCCAATATTTTTTTGCTTTTGGCGGGTTGTTTCTTCTCCATCGCGACGGCTTCAGCCTCGGATTTTGAGCTGTTGTCTCCGTTGGACTACCAAGTGATTCAGCGGGCGACAGCCGCTGCTGGCGAAATCCCTATTTCCATTCGACATCCCGCTGATCTGCCACCTCAATGTTTGTTGCAGGCGAGAATCATTGCGGATTCGAATCCTGAGCCATGGCAAGTTTTGACGGTCGCTCGCACGGACGGCGCATTGCGGACCCAATTGGACTGGAAGTCGGGAGGGTGGTTTCAGCTAGAACTTCGTGTAACCGTCGACGAGAAAATTGTCTGGGAGGATTCGGTGGCTCATGTTGGTATCGGGGAAGTGTTTGTCGTAGCCGGCCAGTCCAATTCAGCCAACCATGGTGAAGAACGGCTGAAGACAAAAACCAATATGGTATCGGCTTTCGACGGCCATCATTGGCAGATCGCCAATGACCCGCAACCGGGTGCGAGCGGACAAGGAGGCAGCTTCATGCCCCCTTTTGGAGACGCAATGGCGAAGCAATTGAACGTTCCCATTGGTATCCTTGCTTGTGGGATCGGCGCGACAAGCGTTCGCGAGTGGCTACCGGAGGGGGATACCTTTCCCAACCCACCCACGATTGAAGATCGAGTGATTCGGTTGCCAAATGGGAATTGGCAATCCAAGGGGGCGGCCTTTGCCAATCTGATTGCATCGCTCCAGTCGCAAGGGCCCGGAGGTGTTCGAGCCGTTCTGTGGCATCAGGGCGAAAGCGACGCAAACCAGCGCGACCCATCTCGAACCCTGGAAGGTACTCGATACCGTGCGAGTCTTATCAGGCTCATCGAGGCTTCGAGAAAGGAGATCGCATGGGACGTTCCATGGTTTGTCGCTCAAGTCAGTTATCACGTTCCAGGCGATGAAGCATCACCTGACATTCGAGCAGCCCAAGCCTCCTTGTGGAACGCCGGAATCGCTTTGGAAGGTCCCGATAGCGATTCGCTGAAGGGAGATTTGCGAGAAAACAATGGCCAAGGTGTTCACTTCAGTTCCCAAGGTCTGAATGCACATGGCGAGGAATGGGCCAAGAAAGTAGCCCCATGGCTCAAGTCTGAATTAGCAAAAGAAAAAACAATGTAGAACAGTTGTCCTCAACTGTTCCCGAATCTTGCAACAATCCCCTAGCTCAAGTCCACATTCGCCGGCACTAAAAGCCAGACGAAAAATCGGCTGACAAAAGCACCCTAGATTCACTAGATCGGTCGTTCGCCGTTGGCTACAACGCCTTGATAAGGAGTCATGTCCAAACCATCGATGAAGCTGGTCAACGACTTGCTTCGTTGTGGGTGCTGTAGCTTCTTAACAGCCTTGCTTTCAATTTGACGAACGCGTTCGCGAGTCACTTGGCGTACTTTGCTCATCGTGTCGATCATGTGCACAGGAACACGAATGGTACGGCTTTGATCGGCGATAGCGCGTGTGATCGCTTGACGAATCCACCATGTGGCATAGGTCGAGAACTTGAAGCCTCGTTCGTATTCGAACTTATCGACGGCTCGCATCAGACCTGTGTTCCCCTCTTGAATCAGGACCAAGAAGCTGAGCCCACAGTTGCGGTACTTCTTAGCGATTGAAACAACCAAGATGCAATAAGTGGGTGGCGCCGTTTTGCTGGTTGAAATTTGATGATTGTTGAGCTTTGCTGAATTTGCGACGATATGATGACGATCAATAGCACCACTTTCGACCAAATTTCAGGCAGTCATCAAGTAGTCATGATTCAGAAGAAGCTCCATCGACTGAAGCACCGAACCATTCCGTTTTCGACTTGCGGTGTGGGGCAACCCCTGCTGCTGCTTCATGGCTATCCGCTTGATAATCGACTTTGGTCGGGCGTCATGCCTCTTTTGGCCAGCAGTTTTTTTTGCATCGCTCCTGATTTTCGCGGATTTGGAGAATCGTCAGAGGAAACAAAGTCTTTTTCGATAGCCGACCTTGCAGATGATTGCGACTCCCTTCTTCAGGGGCTGGGTATTCGCAACCAAGTTTTTGTTTGCGGATTATCGATGGGTGGCTATGTCGCGATGGAGTTGATAGAACGCCATCCGGACTTGTGCTCGATGGCCATAATGACAAACACAAGATGCAATTCGGATGAACCCACGGTGGTATCGCATCGTCGATCGGTTGCAAACATCGCGCTTCGCGATGGGGCGGTCGAGGCCGTCTTGCCGATGCTTTCAAAACTTTTAAGTCAGGACACTTTCACCAACAATCCAACCATCGTCGAATTCGTTAAGGATATGATGACTTCTACCAAAGCATCAACGATCGCGTGGGCTCAGTTGGCAATGTCGCATCGCGCAGATTTTTCGCTACGAATGAAAAGCTGGACAATCCCAGTTGTCTGTATAGGCGGACGCGACGACACTATTTGCCCACCCACGTCACTCGAGCAGATGTCAATGGCGATCCCAAAAGCCACGACCTTTCTGGTGGATAATACGGCACACTTGACTCCATTGGAAGCTCCGAGAACATTTGCTTCCATTTGCCAACAAGCCCAACGTAAGACCGATGGGCGGTGAAGATTACTTGATTTAAGTCCGCTCTTGCTCAATGCTGGCGCAACAACACTTTTCATGAATCGAGCACTCGAGCGGTCAGGCTACTTGAAGAGATTGCGAACCCAATGTCCAACCGCGTCTCTTGGAGCAGGAAAAATGATCTGCTCCAGGGAAAGATCACGGGTGAGTCAGATCAAGTTCGCACCTATTGCCTTGATCGAGTAGAGTAACCTTCCATAGTCGCTGATCTACATTGGTCGTTCGCCGTTGGTTACAATGTCTTGATAAGGAGTCATATCCAAACCATCGATGAAGCTGGTCAACGACTTGCTGCGTTGTGGGTGCTGCAGCTTTTTGACTGCTTTGCTTTCAATTTGACGAACACGTTCACGAGTCACTTGGAAAATCTTGCCCACTTCTTCCAACGTGTAAGCATAACCGTCTGCCAAGCCGTATCGTAGTTTCAAGATCTCTCGCTCGCGGTAGTTCAGCGTTTGCATGGCTTCTTGAATCTGCTCTCGCAATGTTTGCTGATTGGTTTCGTACAACGGGTCATCGTCTCGGTAGTCTTCCAAGAATTCGCCAAAGAAGCTGTCTTCATGGTCGCCAACAGGTTGGTCCAAAGATAGCGGCTGACGAGCCATCTTGATGACAACTCGAGCATCGTCGAGCGACAAGCCAGCTCGTTGTGCTGTTTCTTCGACGGATGGTTCGCGTCCCAATTCTTGAATCAGATCGCGAGTCACTTGGCGTACTTTGCTCATCGTGTCGATCATGTGCACAGGAACACGAATGGTACGGCTTTGATCGGCGATAGCGCGGGTGATCGCTTGACGAATCCACCATGTGGCATAGGTCGAGAACTTGAAGCCTCGTTCGTATTCGAACTTGTCGACAGCTCGCATCAGACCTGTGTTCCCCTCTTGAATCAAGTCCAGGAAGCTGAGCCCACGGTTGCGGTACTTCTTGGCGATCGAAACGACCAAGCGAAGGTTGCCAGCCGACAGTTCACGCTTGGCTGCGTCGTACTGGAGTCGGAATCCATGGACTTTTTCGCAACGGCGAGCAAGGGTTGCAGGTGTCTCGTAAGTGATTCGCATCAAGTATCGAATCTCTTCCTTGAGCTTGGACATCGGCACACCGTCGGAAAAGCCGGTTTCTTCAGCATTTTTCATTCGACCCTTGAGCAATTGCATTTGGTTCGAGATGGTCGCAAGCTTGGCAAAGATGGGCTCAAGTCGGTTCGTTCGCAAGTTCATTTCTTCGATAAGACGAACTGCTTTGTTGCGTCGGCAAACCAAACGCTTCCAAGCCAACCGTCGCTCGTCCATAGGCTGGCTCTTGTTGATCGCAACGTGGTAGTCGCCGTGGTTGCGAAGGAGCAATTGGCGAAGAGTCTTGATGTTCGGACCAATGCGACGCATGATCGCAACCTTTTCTGTTGCGTTGGTCACGCTAACTTCAATGGTTCGGTCCAATCGTAGCTTGCTGTCGCGAACTTGCTCGAGCAATTTTGTCGCCCCTTGTAGGACGAAATCCGAAGCGAGCATCCATTGGCGGTAGTCGGTGCGGGTGAATTCAATCTTCTTCGCAGCACTGACTTCTTCCTGACGAGTCAGCAAAGGAATCTCGCCCATCTGGATCAGGTACATTCGAACTGGGTCGTCCGTGGCATCGACAACTTCATTGTCGTCCGACTCTGGGAAGAAGTCGTCTTCGATTCCATCGTTTTCAAGCGAATCCTCATCGACGATGCGATCCGAGTGGTCGGCATCTTCCTCTTCCTCTTCTTCGAAGCCAAAACCTTCTACCTCGCCACCCACGAAGTCTTGGTCTTCGCTAATATACGAATAGCCCGATTTTTTACCGGCGTTGTTCGAAGTCGTTCGATTGAATCGCTTGGTCATGGCTGGTTGTGTTTGGTTAAGGTTGACTACTTTGGATGACCTGATTCGCCACAGGTTCCTTTTTGTAAAAAAATAGAGTTGCATTCCCCATGCCGAGTGATTAGTCCTTTTGAGTCGCGAAGTGTTTTCCCTGTAAAATCGTTGGTCGAACGTGAAATTGTGTTCCGGGCTGTGGAAGTTGCGTGAATACAAAACGCAACCTGAATGTCTTCGAAATGCAACAAGTGCTGCCTCAAGTCAACGGAATTCGCCGTTTCCGCCGTTTCCTGCCTCACCCAGCTGCCGTCCGAAGGCGGCTTTTTGCCCTTTGGGCCCTGTATCCCATGGTATGTCTGTTGGCGGTCGCATTGGCCACAATCGGGATGCAAGAACTTCTACCGGACATTTGGGAAAAGCTTCTCGCGGTTGCGTTGGTTGGCTCCCTCGCAGCCGGGCTCGTGGCCTGGTATCGCAATTCGCCTCGGCGTTCGTATTGGCCTCAGGTATGCCTGATCCTTGGTATCGCGATTGTCTTGAGTTTCCTTCATGCGCTCAATCAACGCAAAGCACTGGAGCAATTGCAAGCATGGCATGAATCGCTGAAGCAAATGGAACTCGATGCGGACGATGGTCCCGCTGGTTGGAAGCCAGTAGCCTGCCGAGCCCAAATCGATGCACCGCTGCGATATCGCAAGGCCAGTCTACCGAGCGGCAATCAGGAGATCGGGGAGGTTAGTTGGCAAACGATCACGGTTCTGCGTGTAAACCAAATTCGCATCGGGGGGAGATGGTCACCGTGTTCCTTTCTGGTTCCTCTTTCCGTTGATGGAAAGATCACGGGCTACTACCCTGGTGATGCTTTGGAAGTATACGGACAGTGGAGACTTCCGAGCAAGCCTTCCAACCCAGGGCAGTACAATCAAGCGAAGCGATTTGCAGAGCTTGGATACGCCGCTCAAGCCCGTGCAGATTCTCAAGATCAATTGGTTCGAAGCGATGGGACAGATCGTTACCGATTCGATCGTTTCTTAGCTTGGGTTTCCGCATGCTCGCTCCGTGCAATCGAACGCTATGTCGTCCTGGAGCAAACCGAACTGACCGCCGCATTGGTCCTTGGTCAGCGCGAACAGGTGGAGTGGCGGCTGCAAGAAGAATTGCTTGCCACCGGTACCATTCACATGCTGTCCATCTCGGGGATGCATATCGAGATGGTGGCGATGTCGCTGTTCCTTCTGGGTACTATTCTGTATGTTCCAAACAGAAGCTTGCTGGTGGGTGTTTGTGTGATTGTGCTCGGCTACGCAGTGCTGTGCGGAGCCAATCCGCCAGTGGCTCGCGCTGCAATCATGCTTGTGGGTATTTGCTTCGCCAAGTGGATGGGCTGGAGATTCTCTAGCATGAATATGCTTGCGTTTGCAGGTGTCGTTCTTATCCTGTACCGAACCAGTGTCGTTTTTGAAACAGGGACGCAGTTGTCTTTCTTGGCCGTGGCTGTTCTGATTTCTTCCACCAAAGCGACCTTTCCCAAGCAAGACGCACTGCAAAAGCTGATCGAATCCAAGTCCAATCGCTGGCGCAAGAATGCCAGGAAGCTTCGAGGCTGGGCATTCGAAATGTTGCGAACCAGCTTCTGGGTTTGGTTCATAACCGCACCACTTGTATGGACCAGTTTTCACGTCATCAGCCCGATCGCAATTCTCTTGAACCTGGTCCTTTGGGTACCGATGTTGATTGCCCTGATTTCTGGCTTGGGATTGATTGTTTTGGGCTGGTTTCCACCGACGGGTTGGCTGTTTGGAATCCTGTGTGGAACTTCTTTGTGGATGGTGGATGGTGCTGTTGGGATTGGGGAGAGTGTTCCTTTCGGGCACTTTTGGCTGCGTTCACCGCCCGCTTGGTGGCTTTATTCCTTTTATTTCTTTGGGCTTGCAGCTGCCTTGGGGGGTGGGGTCAAGCAGTCTCGTGGTCGACGGCGATTGCTGTGGGTGCTTGGTGGTTGGTTTCTGATCGGTCTGGTGCTGCAGCCTATCGCCGATTGGATCGCACGTAGCGGCGATGGCAACGCGTCCAAGCTGTGCTTTACCTTTATCGATGTCGGACATGGTACGAATGTCATTATTGAAACACCCGATCATGAAACTTGGCTGTATGATGCGGGTCGCATGGGGGACCACCAACGTAGTTACCAAGTCATGATCGAAGCCTTGTGGGCCATGCAGATTCCCAAGCTCGATACGGTGGTGCTGTCGCACGCGGATGCGGATCATTACAACGGTCTCGAAGGAATCGCCAAACGAATTCGCATCGATCGCATTGTTTCCACCCAACAAGTTTTCGAGCACTCCAGTCCATTGCTGCAACGCAACCTAGCGATTGCGAAGCGTTTCGGATCAAAGACAGAAGTTCAGGAGCGAGGCGATCTCCATCAAGGCAAGGGTTGGAGCACGCTCGCAATTCATCCGCCTTTGCAAGGAGTTCTTGGCTCGGACAATGCCAATAGTTTATGTTTGTTATTCGAATTTGCAGGCAGAAAAGCATTGCTGCCGGGTGATTTAGAACCACCGGGCTTATCGATGCTGGTGGCTCAGGACGCGACCAACGTCGATCTGTTGATGGCTCCACATCATGGTTCTTTAAGCTCCAAGGCAGAACTGCTGTTGAAGTGGTGCCAGCCAGAGACCGTGGTCATCAGCGGATCAACCCGCGCGATGTCGCCGCGAGTCTTGCAGTTGTTTGAAGCCCCACAGCGTCAGATTTTGGTGACAGCTCGTGACGACGCGATACGCTATGAAATTGCAAGCGATGGATCTGTTCTAGTACGTCAGTGGTCCACGGATCGCTGGGTAGATTGTCAGTAAACGCAGGGGTTGGCGGAATCGGTTTTTCGCGAGATAGGTAGCTTAGCGTTACCGAGTTGCAATGCAGCTTTGCAAGGGTTTTAAGATGTTTTCGACGATGTAATTGTCCATCAACTCGCGGATCATAGTGTCTAACCGCATGAGCTCTGTCTTAAAATCTTCATCCGGCCCCAACGAATCGAATCGACGAACGGTTACGTAAACGCTCAGCAGTTCGTCGCCGAATTCGCCAGCCTTCGCTTGGAATACGGTTGTGCGCGTTTCAAAGTTGATACGGGCATGAGTTCGAAAGGTGTCATCCAAAGACATTTGAATCACGGGTTCGTAGCTCATCAAATGCGAGCCAACCCGGCGAGACATTGCATCAAAACCGGCTGGCATCCCAAGCGCCTCGGCTAAGATCTGGTTGTGGTTTCCTTTACATGCATAGTCAAAGCCATACATGAGCCCAATGGATTCGCAATCGAGCTTGCTGATCGACATCGCGTAAGGGACTACGTCCAGGACTTCGCGGTGTTGGTCCATAGCTTCGTCCAAGGTGTTGGGATTGACGATCCCGCTGCACATCCGTTTGGGTTCGGCCGCAACCCAGCGGTATGCACCGTGATCCTTGTCTTCTTCCAGGACGAACTCCCCTTTGTCGCGTTGGTAGAAGTGTCGTAGCTTTGGAAATCGACGCTGCATTTGTTCAAAGAAATGAAGGACGGTTTCGCGTTGCGTGGGCAAATCCATTTCGGTATGCAAGTGCATGTTGACGTAAAAATCATCGCTGAGGGAGCTGTAGGGATGCATCTTGATGGGTTCTCCTAGCATGTGCGCAAAAGTGGCCTGAACACAGAAGCCGTTCGGCCGTAAGTATAGAGCTCAATGACAAACGATTCAAAGGCTTGAAATGTCAAGGATCAAGGAATCGCTAGCCACGATCAGTTCTTGGAGATCGTGGCTGGCGGCTTTTTCGTTCAAGTCGCCCAGCCCCAGCGGGTCAGAATTCGCAGCTAAAGGGTTGATATGCGTCAGGATAAGACGCTGAACGCCTGCTTTGGTCGCGCTTTCCAGAACGCCCGTGGTCCAGCTGTGCCCCGTCTTGATGGCCAGTTCGATCCACTCATCCGAAAAGTTGCATTCATGAAGCAACCAATCGACACCTTGAATCTCACGCCAATAGCTAGACTCTGGCGATGCGGTAGTATCGGTAACATAGGCAAGAGAGAGGTCTTTTCCCATGAATCGATAGCCAACGCTGCCGCCCGGATGTTCCAAGGGGAACCAACGGCAATGCGTTTCGCCGATCCAGAATTCCGAACCTAAATCCTCCAAGATGTGCCATTCGATCGGCGGCAAAACGGGGAAAATTGCTTCGGCAAAAAGATGCTTTTGGATGGATTGAATCTTGGCTCGTTCGCCGTAGACGTGAACTTTCTTGAGGGATGTGACCGCAACAAAGTCCAACAAGAAGGTCAGCCCAAGAATGTGATCCAAATGGGCATGACTGAGCACAATAGAAAATTCGTCGGAATCGATCAGCGATTGGACGCGGAACATGCCGCTTCCGGCATCAAGCATTAAGTTTGCTTCTGGGATGAAATAGCAACTCGTGTGCCGCGTTGAACTAGGATGATAACCTGCTGTTCCTAAGCAGTACAACTTCATTCCAACAGGCTCCGTAGGTTGAATTTGAGACAGTCTCTTGTTTGCGGGCAGAGACCATCATAACTCATTCCTAGCGAAGCGGGCGTTCACATCAGTCCCTTCGATATCCCAAGTCGGTCAAAACACTAAGCATTTCGTCCGTAGTAATGTATCGGCGGCGATATTCTAGTTTGTAGGCATCAATAGCCTCCGCTAGTTCTTTCCCTGCGGAAGAAAGATTGTGATAAGAATTTCCGAATTGGCGACGTTCCCCAGTTCCGTTTGCGTTCGCGCTTGTCTGGCGACGGTCCACAAACGGCAACTCGGGTGCCGCAATGGTTGGAAATTCAGATTGAGCCATGTTCATTGCTTGGAAGCTCTCTTTGGAAATAGGTGTTGGACGAATGGTTTCAAATCCATGCGAAGCGAAAGTTAAAAACCATCCAAACTCTAAGTCGGCTTCAGTACCTCGCCAAAATTGTTTTTGGAATCTAGGATCAGTGTTCCTAAACCAAGGTCTAGATCTTCGGTCTATTCCAGTTTTCCGGCTTCCAACTCAAGAAGGGTGTTGTCGTTGACGTTAGGGTCTTGCGGGATATACTGATTACGTGGAGGGCGAGCTGACGACTTTTGCCGGATTGAGATCGCGGCGAGGAAGCTAGTTTCGTTGAAGAAGAAAACCGATTCCTTGAGAAAAGGTACTGATTCCTTGAAATCAGGTACCGTGTGGACAAGAGCAACCGCGATGTTGCTCCTGGTATCGTTCTGCGCCTCTTCCTTACCCATCCCCATTCAATTCTTCGCCCCTCTTGGAATCGATTCTTCTGAATCCTACCCTTGCAAGGGTGGTGCTTGCGGTTGTAAGTCGGCACGTCAATGTTGGACCAGCTGCTGCTGCAATTCCCCCACCAAACGTGCTGCGTGGGCCAGGAAAAATGGCGTCACTCCCCCTTCCTACGCCATCCTGGAAGAACCGACCAAGGTAATTCATCATTCCGATGCAGCCCTACGAAAGAAGATTTCTTCGAGCGTTCCGGGCGATTCCTGGTGTGGGGCCAGCAACAAGAAAGACAAAGAGGCAAACCTGCTTGCATCATGCACTTCCAAAACGAAGGTCCCAGTTGTTCATCGCAAAACCAACAAGAACCTCGTTTTGACCATGCTCGCCCTGAAGTGCCAAGGCAAAGATTCCGTGTTCACGCATTTGCCCTGGATGGCCCTGTCGATCGAACAGCCGGCCGTTGCTTTGGAAGACGTGCGGGTGGTGTTCGACCGCCCTCGCGTGAGTGTCTTGACTTCTGTTTCGTTGGATCTGGATCCTCCCCCGCCGAAAGCGACCTTCGCTTAGCCAGGATCTTCTTTTAGGGATCCCTTCTCTAGCAAGGTTGTTGCCATTCCATCGTCTGTTATCGCAGACCGAATGAGTTGCAGCCTGTTCGTAGCCTGCTAGCAACTGCCGTTCATTGGAACCGGTTCGATATGGCATGCTTGCGCGGAGCTCCACTCGCCCTCCACAAGCGGGTTTGTTTTCCGCATCAAGCATGCCGTTTCGGATCGCTGAAATGAATTGCAACTTAACTGCTGCTGAATGGCTGCATTCGCATACGGCTGACCACCTTGGATTGCTGTAGGCGGAATCAATCCATTTCTCCATGACGAATCAATACCCAACCATAGATCATGAATACAACTTTCATTTCACCTCGGAATTTCCGACCACGCCGCGCCTTCACTCTTGTTGAACTCCTTGTCGTGATTGCCATCATCGGCATTCTTGTGGGGCTGTTGTTGCCCGCGGTACAGGCGGCTCGCGAAGCTGCTCGTCGAATGCAATGCGGCAACAACATTCGCCAGCTTGCACTTGCCATGCACAACTATGAATCGGCGCATCGACGTCTTCCTACGTTTTGTTCGATCAATACGGGAAACGCAGGCAACTTTTCGATCCACTCCAACTTGTTGCCTTTCTTGGAGCAATCGAATTTGCAAAGCACCTTGGATTACAATCAAAGCTTGACGGTAGGCTGTTGCCCAGGAACGCTTCGTCCACAGTTTGTTCAACCGGCCAAGACGATCGTAAGTTCGTTCCGATGCCCCAGTGATAACGGCCCCGATCTCTTTGATGTGATCACGCTGAGCGGTCGAGGCCCAACGGAACAATATGCTGGCAACAATTACCATATCAATACAGGCACGGCGGTTGGTACGTTGTACGACTCTCGGCTTCCTACCGATGGCATTGCGTGGACCAACTCGCGTCTTCGATTTGCGGATGTAATCGATGGACTGAGTAACACAGCCGCTTTCTCCGAATCGCTGCGCGGACTTGCGACCAATAACGTACCTGCGCCAACAACCCAGGCCGACCGGTTGCGCACGATGGTCAACGTTGCCTGCGTTTGGTCTTCTTCCTCGGTGCCACCCGCACAAGCGGGATTAGCCAACGGATTTCAAGCACCGGTTGACCCAAGTCTTTTTGAAACGGCGGTGGTTGCCATCAGTCGTGGCTTCAATGGGCAACGTGGTGGCGGCTGGATCAACGGTCGCGAGTACTACACAGCCTACAACCATTACCATGCCCCGAACTCGCCTATTCTTGACATGAACACCTGCGGCTATGGAATCTTCGCAGCAAGAAGCCTGCATACGGGTGGGGTGCATGTTGCTCGCTGTGATGGCAGTGTTGGATTCATCAGCAGTGCGACGGAGCTCGCAGTCTGGCGCGCTTTAGGGACTCGAAATGGCGGCGAAGTTTCCGCCATCGACTAACAAAGGGGTCAGGCCTCTTTGATTGGCTTTTGGGCTTGGGCGTATCACAGGCTCTTTGGGCAAATCACGTTTCTTCCATTTCTAATTTTAAAACGAAAGACATTTTAGATGAAAAGAACATTTTTATTGTTAGCATCGGTTATCGTTGCTCTGACGTCATCTTTGGTGCGAGCGCACGATACCTGGGTCCAATCGGGCTCATTGGTAACTCGGTATCAAGACGTAGTGCATATCGATCTGATGTTGGGCAATCACGGCAACAATCACCGCGATTTCAAACTAGCTAGCAAGATTACCTTAGCTCCTTGCACTTTGGAGATCATTGCCCCCAATGGGTCTCGAACGGATCTCAAGTCCAAAGTGGTCGATATGGGCTCCGCTGAGAAAGAGGGCTTTTGGACAGCCAAGATGATTGCTGATCAGAAGGGAACCTATCAGGTCGTGCACACTTTGGATACGCTGCATGGCAAGACGCGAGCCATCAAGTCGGGGAAGTCGTACTTCATCGCATCCGACCGCTTTGACGCCATTCCCAAAAGTGGAAAAGACCCAGTGCAACCATTAGGCAAAGGCCTTGAATTCCAGTTGGATACCCCGCTGGAAACGATTGCTGCCAATCGCGAAATCAAGCTTCGAGTCCTTTGGAATGGCAAACCGTTGCCCAATACATCGGTCGCGTTTGTTCCGCGAGGTGCAAAACTGGCGGAGGACACAGACCCGCAGTTCGAACGTGTCTCGGACGCAGGTGGTTACGTCACCTATACACCCTCCGAAGGTAACTTTTTACTAGCTGTGACGCATTACGTAGCGGCAGACGAAAAGGGGGAAGGCTACGACAAGACCCACTACGGTGCGACCCTTGTTCTGCCTGTTCCGCAAACCCCTTTCACACCCTCGCTCTAATCAGCGACGGGTTCAACCGAGCTACCCTTTCTATTAGCAAAGAAAACTAGACATCATGCGAACTTGCAAGTGCGTCATCATCGCGATCGTATTAAGCTGCTGTGGACCCATCTGCCGCGCGCACGATCTTTGGATCGAGCCCTCATGCGCGATGGTGCGCACTGGTGAGAAGGTGCATGTCAATTTCAAGTTGGGAAACTGCAATCAAGGACGAAGGGACTTCACGACAAGCGGGCTAATTGATCCGAAGGATACCTTAACCGGAGTTACATTACCGACAAGAACATCCATGGATATGGTTCAGAATTTCTATCGCACCGCAAAAGAGGAAACGGAGGGGTATTGGAGCAAGGATCTGTTGATCCAGGAGTCGGGTGTGACCTGGATTGAGCAGTCGCTTGATCAGATCATTGAACACGATGGTGTGACCATGCGAGGGATTCTTACCGCCAAAGCCTTTGTGATTGGCTGTGATTCTCTGGACCAGCCGGATTCGACCTTAACCAACGCAACGTTAGATCTACCAATAGAATTGGTTTTGGAGAGTTCGCCCCTACCGAGTCTGGATAGCGGCGCTGAGATTTGTGTCCGGCTTTTGCGGGACTCCATTCCTCAACGTTCCGTTCAAGTGAGTTTTCTTCCGCAGGGGATCGATCTTCAGACAGAAGACGACGCGTCTTTTGAACGCGAAACCGATGGAAATGGCATCGCTCGATTCAGACCCGATCGAGCAGGTTTGTTTTTGATCTCGGCGCGTATTCTCGCAACAAACAAGAACGCCCGTGGCCCGAAAGAAACCTACTATTCGACTTCGTTGACTCTGCAGGTTACTAATCGAGCCGCTGCGAATGACCGTATCAGCAATGCCTTACCCGACTAATCTGTTTCGGCTTCGCCACATTTTGAGAAGAATGTCGACTACGCAATCCCAGCAATGTTCGATCAAAAAAAATAACAAAACTGAAGATGCCGCGGTGCTCCGTTGGCATCCAGTTCTAGGAGTGTGAGAAGTGGATATTGCTTCGGAACTCACGGACGATGCTCCTGCATTGGTTTGACTCTATTGCCGCTGCATGTCGGCGCGATTATGATCCAACGGTAGTTTCGGATCAATCGCTGGACCTTGTCAAAAACAGCAAGTTCGCAATTGCGTTCCGGAATCCGTTATCAGTTTCTTTCATGAGGTACATCTTGATGTTTCGTAGATTTGCAGTTGGAATAACTCTCGCATTTTGCATGGTTGCTTTCTCGGTCGGATCGTTGCAGGCCCAAAGCCCGGTTCCCGTTGAGTCATATACTGCAAGGGCGTGCGTCTGGACCATATTTACAGGAGAAGTCTGTGCAGATGGTAGTGGATCCACGCCCGAAGAAGCCCTCGAAGACGCCTGTAAGAATGCGAACCGTTTATCTGGAGTTGTTTTTTCGCGACCATGTTATACCAAGGATGAATCCATGATGTCGGTATCCTCTTGTGGTTGTCCCACGGAAAACGTTTGCGTGACGGAAACCATTTGTGCTTCCGAACAGGCAATCTCTGCTTCATGCGGTGCACCCAAACGCGCTCGACTGCAGCTTCTTCGTCGACGCTGTGGCCGATAACCTTGGTAAGCCTGAACGTTTAAAAGCCAGGAGAAGCATTTGTCAACGGAATTCTGTCCACCTGATATCGTTCTCTTTCGTCTTCGGTAAGCATACGAGGAGCATGTTTCTTGGCAAATGCTTCAAGCCCAATCGGTAATGCATGCAGGGCTTGCCCTCCCTTCATAAGCCAGTCGTCATTGTCCGCGAAAGGCTTCCATTGATGGCGGAATATGGCATCTTGTCCAAGCACTGATCGCGTTCGATTCTCAAACTCGCTCACAAGCTGACCAAGTTCAGAATTCCATACCGCAACCGAAACATCCTTCGAGAGAGTTGCAATCAAAGAGCCATTGCTCGAAGAGGCAATTGCGATGGGTTGGCGAGTGGCCGTTTTGATGGTTCGCAACACTTGTTGAGTTGCCGGATCAATGATCACAACATTTCCTTCCTTGGTAAGAAGTGCGACGGATTCATGATCCGAAAGAACCGTACCTGCGGTCACCATTTCAGGAAATATCTGCGTGGATTTCATCGTGCTCAAATCGATCCATTGAGCCATCCCGGTTATTGCATTGGACTTGAAAATGCTTATGTCGTTTCGCATCTTAGTTGATTTAACCTCCACGAAGTCCGCGCCCTCGATCAATAAAACGTTTTTGCCCGTCTTGGTCAAGGTGAATGTATGGATGCCCTCCTTGGAAACAAACTCACTTGTTTTCAGAGTTCGCAAATCAAACTGTAAAAACCGTTTGTCTTCGCCAAGCGAAACAACGGTGTTGCTCGCGGGGCCAAACTGAATCTGCTTCACGGGGGCAGTGTGCA
>CAITIF010000071.1 GCA_903892365.1 uncultured Pirellula sp.
CTGTTCATCTGTATCGTCTGTCGTGAGGTAACAACCTAAATGCGCCATCGTCGTTCGTCTAAACGTCAATCGTCTCGATCTTCGAAATCTAACTCAAAAAGGCTGATACCACAGATTGAGCGACTTGAGCTACGAACGCTCTTAGCAAGTGACATCGTCTGGAATGATGCTAACTGGGATGCTGAAGCCGATGCGCCCGATGACAGCATGATCGTGAAAGGGGCCGATGCGTTTTATTTCGGGGGACATCGGAACGTTGGTCTGAACTTGAGTATGAATCGAGTCGCCATTTCGACGGAGAATGCTTCCGTACAATTACCAGACGGACTCACACGGCTTTGGGGGATGGCCAATAAAGCAGTTGTATATCAAACCGCTGATGAACTCACTCCCGCGCTGATCGCTCAACTGTCAGCTACGCCTGGAGTGCTGGATGTGAGTCCGGTGTATGTCGACATGGCTTCTGGGACTCACATGTCGGTGCTCAATGAAATCATTGTTGGATTCAAGCCAAACCAAAACGCTTCCGATTTCTTCGCTCGGTATACCGAGTTTGCTTCCTTCGAACCTGTCATGGGGACGCAAAACCAATATGTTGGAAAGATGGCAAAGAACGGCGGGCGTGCTGCGATCGACTTATCGAATCGATTGCTTTCTGATGCTTCGACAGAATGGGTGCATCCAAACTTTTATGTCAACTTTGAGAAGCACTTTGTTCCCAACGATCCACGGTTCAACAACCAATGGCATCTGCGCAACCTTGGACAAGGCGGGGGCGTCGCAGATGCAGACTCAGACGTAGATCTCGCTTGGGATGTCAATCAAGGAGGTTCGAGCTCGATCGTTGTCGCGGTCATCGATGATGGTGTTCAAGCGGCGCATCCGGACTTGAACGTCTGGATCAATTCAGGCGAAATCGCCGGGGACGGAATTGACAACGATAGTAATGGTTGGGTGGATGACATCAATGGCTGGAATTTCGTGACATTGTCCAACGCATCCGAACCGATTGGGTCCGATGCTCACGGTACAGCCGTGGCCGGTGTGGCGGCAGCGCGAGGCAACAACAATCTCGGGGTGGCGGGTGCAGCCTACAATTCGCAGGTGATGTCGATTAAGGTTTTCCATGATAATTCGGTAGCAGCTTTGGATGACTTTGCCTCGGCCCTGTTGTATGCGGCTGGTATCACGGCCGATGGTCGAGGAACTTGGCGGGCCGGTGACTTGGTCAATAATTCGTGGGGGGGTGGTGGTCCGTTCCCTAGCATGAACGCAGCGCTCGCCATCGGTGTGGTGGAAGGGCGAGGAGGGATCGGAGCAACCTATTTCTTCTCCTCTGGAAATAATGGATCGGGCGTACTGGGTGAACCCTCAGGCCAATCAGCCTTTACCCCTGGGGTCATTGCGGTTGGCTCCACCAACAATCAAGGCGTCCGGTCCAGCTACAGCCAATACGGCGCAGCCCTCGATATCTTGGCACCAAGCAACGGGGGAACTCTAGCCATTGACACGACAGACCGAACAGGCGCCGATGGTTATGCTGCAGGCGACTACACGGGAACGGGCGGAACCGGATTTGGCGGGACGTCCTCTGCGTCGCCGTTAGCTGCAGGAATCGGTGCCTTGGCGCTGGCTCAAGCCCAAGCTCTAGGTGTGACTTTGCGACCTGCTGACTTCCGAGCCATGATTCGAAACAGCACCGACTTGATCGGCGGTGTCAACTACAACATCACCACTGGAAAGCACATTGAATACGGCTTTGGTCGTGTCAATGCCTTCACCCTTGTGGATGGAATCGGCAAAGCAGAAATTTCCGTCGTCGATACAACCCGGGAAATTCCCTCAGGCGGAACTGTGAATTTAGGATCTGCTTTGGTGGGTCAATTTGTGGAAACCACCGTACGAGTGCGCAATCAAGGTACGGAAGATCTAACGATCGACTCGATCACCATGCCGGCATCGTTTTCGGCAGTGAACTTTGTCCCAACGTCCCTTGCGATCGGCGAGGTTCTGCTTGTAACCGTTCGGTTCAGTCCGACAGTACCTGGCAACTTTGCGAGCGACATGTTCATCAATAGCAATGACACCAGCGAGTCTGCTTATCGAATTCGTTTGGTGGGTACAGCAACTGCCCCAAGCATTGGCGGGACGGCATTCGAAGATTTCGATAACAATGGAATCTACAATACTTACGAACGAGGTGTTTCGAGTCCAGGATTTGCTTATCTCGATGAGAACACCAATGGCTCCTTCGATATTGGGGAAAGACAGGCCAATATCAATGCCGCTGGTGACTACGCATTTAACGCTCTTCCTAACGGAACCTACGACGTGCGTTTCGAGCTAGCAGGCTGGGACCGCACCTCGGCCGCTGCTGTTTATACGGTAACCCTTTCGAACGCCGCGAGCTTTTCGATTGGCAACAACTTCGGTTACGGCAAAGAGGATCGAGTGTACGCTAAAGTCATCGAGGATCTCAATGCAAACGGTGTCTTGGACGGACTGGACTTGCCGCTTCCGGGTTTTGTCGTCAGCAGTGGTCGTACCAGCACGGACACTTTCGCTAGTACAGGCTCCGTTCCGATTGTTGACGTTGCCACCTCTATTTCGACCATTTCTATCCCTGCAGGTAGCGGCTTGGTTCGAGATATCAATGTAACTATTAATCTGACCCACACTTGGGTAGAAGATCTGGACATCACCTTGATCGCGCCCGACTCCACAGAAATTGTGCTTGCAAGTGGTGTCGGCTTGGACGGAGATGATTTTACTAACACCATTTTTGACGACAGTGCAACCACCAGCATTTTTGCGGGCAACGCTCCTTTTACCGGTACGTTCCGCCCGGCTCAACCTCTTTCCAGTTTTAACGGGCTGCTTCTCGAAGGAACTTGGACATTAAAGATCGACGATTTGTTCACTGGCGATTTTGGAACATTGCTTAACTGGTCGATGGAAATTGAACGCGAACTCGCGGTGGTCTCAGATTCAAACGGCTGGGCACCTTTGGACCTGCCAAGCACTGCAACGACCGACGCCACGCTGATCTTGCAGCCAAGTTGGGAATACACCTTGCCGTCGAACGGGGTCCAAACGGTGACTACAACGGGAGTACCCATTTATGGGCTAACGTACGGAGCACGGATTTTGCCGGTCCCCCCTTCCGATATCCGAATTTCCGATTCCATTGTGTTTGAGAATGAACCTGCTGGAACTTTGGTTGGCACACTTACCAGCACCGACCTGAACCGTGGCGAAACGTTTTCTTACTCCCTGGTTCCGGGAACAGGAGATACCGACAACGCGATGTTCCGGATCGTCGGAGACCAAGTTTTCACGGATGGAACCATCGATTTCGAGCTAAACCAAAGTCTTGAAATTCGAGTTGCCACGACCGATTCCACAGGCTTCGTTTACGAAGAATCGCTGATCATCACCGTTATCAACGTGAATGAGGTTCCGCTATCCGTTGCCTTGACTCCAAACAGCGTCGATGAAAACTCACCTAATGGACGGCTGGTGGGAACGCTTCGCACTACCGATACCGACTTCTTGACAGATTTTTTCTTTACTTACGAATTGGTAGCCGGGCTGGGTGCTGATGACAACAGCACCTTTGCAATCCTAGGAAATACGGTTGTGGTGAACGGTCCGATGGACTTTGAAACCAAAAACGTACTCTCGATTCGCGTTCGCACTACCGATGCTGGGGGGCTATTCACCGAGCAATCAGTCACTATCAACGTTCGAAATGTAAATGAGCCTCCGACTCAGTTTTCGATTTCGTCTTCCATTGTCCAAGAAAATTCGCTTGCCCCCGTTTTTGTCGGCACAATGTCTGTCGTGGATCCAGATGCTGCAGACCAAGGCAATCATCTATTTCGCTTTAACTCGTCCACCCAGTTCCCCGACAATAACTTGTTCGAAATTCGTGGGAATGAGTTGTACACACGCGCTACCTTCAGTTTCGAGAGCCGCGGTGTTTACGTTCTTTCCATAAGAGCGATCGATTCTTTTGACGCATTTGTTGATGCAATCGTTCCAATTACCATCACCGACGTGAATGAGGCACCAACAAGAATCGATGCGACCTCCGCTAGTTTCCTAGAATCCCTGCCAGTCGCATCGGTCATCACCACCTTGGTGGCCGCGGATCAAGACCTTGGAGATACGATTTCATTTAGTTTGGTTTCGGGGGTTGGATCCGATGATAACGCAGAATTTCTGGTATCCGGAAACCAGCTCTTGTCGCGAAACGCGTTCGACTTTGAAACCAAGACTTCGTACCGCGTTCGGGTTCGAGCAACAGATGCGTCAGGACTGTGGACAGAGACGCCGTTTGCGTTCACCGTACAAGACGTTAATGAAATGCCCAATACGCTTAACTTGTCATCGACGAACGTCAATGAAGGACTTGCGATCGGATCACGAGTTGGAATTTTCAGTGCACTGGACCCAGATACGATAAGCACCTTCACGTTCTCGACCAAACGGTCTCCTGCATTTCCCGATAACGACTCGTTTTCAATCGTGGGGAACGAGCTTCGCACCAATCAAGTCTTCCGATTTGCTCAGCGGAATATCTACTCCATCTTGGTTCAGGTGACCGACCAAGGAGGACTTGCCATAGATCGAGTGTTTACGATCAACGTGCTTGATGTCAATGATAGCCCAACCGACGTTGGATTAAGTGTTCAAGAAATTTCAGAAAGCGTGGCGAACGACAGCTTGGTTGGCCAACTATCGACAGTGGATGCTGACGCAGGAGATTCCTTCGTTTACAGTCTTGTTACCGGGGCGGGGTCTGCGGACAACGCGAGCTTCAGGATCGTAGGTAATCAGCTTCGCACCAATACTCCTTTGAATTTCGAAGCGAAGTCGAGCTATGCGATTCGCATAGGAAGTAGGGATGCAGCTGGCGCGAGCTTCGAGAGAAGCTTTGTGATCCAAGTTCTGAATGAGAATGAAGCACCGACAGCGGTTCAACTGTCCTCGCTGACCATTCGGGAAAACAATATTCCCAACGCATCGATAGGATCATTGAGCTCAACCGACCCCGATACCGCCCAATCGTTTACTTATAGCCTAGCCAGCGGCGCTGGCGATCGAGACAACAGCCTCTTTGTGATCGCAGGAACAACCTTGCGAACCACCGTAGCTTTCGACTTTGAAGCGAAGCCAGATTACCAAGTTCGAATTCGTACCACGGATGGTGGCGGATTGAGCTTTGAATTGCCATTTGTGATTTCAGTTCAAAACGCGAATGAGTCCCCATTTGGCTTGCAGCTGTTGGGGAGCTTAACAGAGAATGCACCGCTCAATTCGGTGGCTCTGAATGCGGTCGCTTCGGACCCTGACGCAAACGATCTGCTTACCTTCTCTTTGATCTCAGGCGTCGGCTCGGACGACAACGGGAAGTTTGCGATCAGTGCAAGCGGGGGATTATCGCCTGTTGCTGCTGTTAATTTTGAATCGCAAAGCTCCTACAACATTCGAGTACGAGTCGTCGACCGAGGCGGGATCGCGATCGAACAAGCTCTTACGATTGCGGTTGTAAATCAGAACGAGGCACCGACCGATGTGATGCTATCGGGAACTGGCATCGATGAAAATCAAAGTCCTAATGCAGTCGTTGGTTTGTTCACAGCAGTCGACCAAGACGTTACCGACTCTACCAGCTTTAGCTTAGTGAGTGGAGCTGGCGATACAGACAACAGCAGCTTCGTAGTTTCCGGAAACACACTAAGAGCAATTTCGGGCTTTGACTTCGAAACCAAGAATACATACTCCCTTCGAGTTCGTGCGACCGATGTCGGTGGGCTGTCCTTGGAAAAGATTATCCTTGTCTCGGTGAAAGATGTGAAC
>CAITIF010000072.1 GCA_903892365.1 uncultured Pirellula sp.
ATCAAGGCACCGCTTCCAAGGCCGCTGATACCGCTGCCCGAGCCACCACCAGAACCGCCAGCGATTTCAGCTCCTAGATCGAGACCCGAGATCCCTGTTCCCGCCAGATCCAAAGGCTCGTCTTCCAGAGAAATCCCGCTGTCGGACGGGCTCATCAAATTGATTCCGCTTTCCGACGCCAAGCCAACTCCTGAATCGGAACCGAGTACCAGATCGTCTTCATCGTCATTGGCAAGTTCCAAGTCGTTGCCCAGCCCAAGGCTTCCACTGCCAGAACCCAAGCTGATCCCGCTTCCCTTCGAATCTTTTCCAAGAAGGTCCAGCCCGCTGTCGGCTCCGTCGGCAATCAAATTCAAATCGCTTCCGAGTTCAACTTCGCTTCCGGACCCGCCTTCGGCTTGCAATTTCAGGTCGGAAACACCAGAGATCCCGGTCCCACTGTTGTTTGCTTTATCAAGATCTACGCTGCTTCCTTGAGCAGGACGATTCACGAGCCGAACGCCGCTGCCGCTGTTCGGATCAGGAACCAACGCGACATCGCTACCCATTTGGCTATCGCCGGCCCCAAGCTTCAATTCGCTTCCCAAGTTGAGGTCACTGGCGCCAGACTTCCCGATCGTTGGTCCGCTCTTGCTGCCGGAAGGACCGACTTGGCGTTCCGAGACCAAAATCGAAGAACCGCCAGCATCCTCATCCAAAGCATCTCCATCGAGCTCCGATTGAACACGTTCGATTTCTTCCGTCTTGAACTTCCAAGACGAGCCATCGCGGTAACCAAAAATTTCACCGCGTGAGCGCATTTCGACTAACTCATCCGGAGTAACTCCGAGAATTTTTGCGGCTTCATCAAGCGATACGTAGTTTGCCATGCGCGGGTCACTTCGAAGGGAGATTGCACGAGGGTTGTAGATACTTGTCTCTCTAGATTAGTCTACGCAACAGGCAGATTCCAGTCATTCCGAAAGGACATTCAGCCTGAAAAAATAGGCTTTTCAAACTAGCTAGCCGTCACGACCGGAACGATCCAGCTCTGACATTGTTTAGAAAAACAACAGTCGCTTCAACTGACTCCAGGCCGACCGATGCTATGCACCTCAAAACCGCGGTCGAGCCAAGCTTTTCGGTCCAGAACATTTCGGCCATCAAAAACAAAGGCGGGGCGACGCATTTCTTCGTAAACCCTTCCACAATCGATGGTTTTGAATTCGTCCCACTCTGTCAAAACGGCAATCGCATGGGCTTCCTGGGCAGAGACATAGACATCCCTCACCACGGAAACGTTGGTTTCGATCAAATTCTTGTGCGTCTCCGACAATCGTCCGTTGGAATCCTGAAAGCAGGCTTCCAACTCGGATCGAATTTGCTTTTCAGGCACCTGCGGATCATAGACGACCAGCCGAGCACGCTCTTCTAGCAAGTCCCTACAAATATGGATGGCTGGTGATTCCCGTGTGTCGTTGGTGTCTTTCTTAAACGCAAATCCCCAGATTGCGATCTTCTTGTCAGAAACCGTATGGAACATGGTTCGCACGATCCGTTCTGAGAAACGTCGCTTTTGGTAATCGTTCATGATGACGACTTGCTCCCAATATTGAGCGACTTCGCGGAGCCCAAAATGTTCGCAAAGATAGACCAAGTTCAGGATGTCTTTTTGGAAGCAAGATCCACCGAATCCTACCGAAGATTTTAAGAACTTCGGCCCGATTCTCG
>CAITIF010000073.1 GCA_903892365.1 uncultured Pirellula sp.
ATCAACAAATAATCGAATTTCCCTTGCATCGCCAATTCGCGAACTTCCAAAAGCAGGTCCTCACGCAGGGTGCAGCAGATGCACCCATTGCTCATCGAAATCAGTTTTTCATCGACCCGACTGAGTTCCGCTCCACCGTCGCGAATCAAACGCGCATCGACGTTGATCTCGCTCATGTCGTTGACGATCACTGCTACCTTGAGCCCCTCGCGGTTCTGCAAGATATGATTGAGCATGGTTGTTTTGCCAGCTCCCAGGAAGCCCGAGAGCAAAGTGACAGGAAGTTTGCGTTGCATGGATTACTCGTTTTCTTCGTTTTGTTCTGCGTAAATTTCTTCCATAGATGGGATGGGCAAGGGGCATTCCCAAAGAGCCCACTGCTCAGGCGGAAGCAGCATCTCTTCGTCCGTCAGCAGGCAATCTTCCAATCGTGATCGCAATACCACTTCGTCCATTTCCGAGCCGATAAAGACCAGTTCCTGCCGTCGATCTCCCCATGGTTCTTCCATGGTCGACATGATCCATTCACGCGAAGCCTCGTCCTCGGGCCATTCCGTATCATCCACAGTGCACATCCATGGACCATCTTGATCCATCTTGATCGAAACTCCTGCTTGGGACCAACGAAACGCCTCGCTATGGTGAGTCGCAATCCAACAGTAGCCTTTGGATCGCATGACACCCGCCAAGATCCCATCGTCAAAGCTCAAGGCCAGGGCAAATCGCTCGGGGTGAAAGGGACGCCGAGCTTCGAAGATGAAGGATTCGATTCCGTATTCGTCCACTTCACTTTGCTCGGAACCACGCGGGACAGCCAGCCAATTCGGATGCCCCTCGGCCCACTCTTCGTTATAAGTTCCGGTACCAAGAACACTCTTCAGATCCACTTGGCCATATTGGCTTTCCAGGATTTGTGCATAGGGGTTCAGATGGTGAACGAATCGCTTCAGTTCTTCCATCGCCTCGGCGTCGATTCGATCCGATTTGTTTAGAATAATCACCGTTGCAAACTCAATCTGATCGATCAGCAGGTCGACAATGTTCCGGTGGTCGTCGTCGCTGACCCCCAGCTTGCGATCAACAAGATCATCAAACGTTTCATAGTCTCGTAAAAAGTTCTCGCAGTCCACCAATGTGACCAAGGAATCTAATTCGGCCACCGTGGAGAGGCTTCGTCCTTCTTCGTCGGTGAAGGTAAACGTCTCTGCGACGGGCATCGGTTCCGAGATACCTGTCGATTCAATCAGAAGGTAATCAAATCGCCCATCGGCAGCCAATCGCTGAACCTCGATCAACAGATCCTCTCGAAGGGTGCAGCAAATGCAACCGTTGGTCATCTCAACCAACTTCTCTTCGGTGCGACTGAGTGCTGTTTCACCTCGAATGATGGCCGCATCGACATTGATCTCGCTCATGTCGTTGACAATCACTGCCACCTTAAGTCCCTCGCGATTGCGAAGAATGTGATTGAGCATGGTCGTTTTTCCAGCTCCAAGGAAACCGGAAAGGACAGTGACGGGAAGTTTGCGTTGCATAGGGGTTCGTTTAGAAAGGTTAGTTAAAACTCAATTGATATTTTTCTGCTGAAAGCA
>CAITIF010000074.1 GCA_903892365.1 uncultured Pirellula sp.
GAAGAAAAGGCAAGGGGACTGCGAAGAGATGACCAGCATTTTTGTCGCATTATGCCGAGCCAGCAAAATCCCAGCGCGTTGTGTCTGGATTCCAGACCACTGCTACCCGGAGTTTTATTTAGAGGACCCGCAAGGTGAAGGGCATTGGTTCCCGTGCCAAGTGGCTGGCGATCGCCAGTTCGGCCAAATGCACGACTATCGACCAATCCTTCAAAAAGGAGATCGATTCATTCTGCCCGAGAAGCAAGGGCCCGTTCGCTATATCGAATCGTTCTTTACTTGCAAAAAGCGTGAAGCTGGACCAGGTTTGGACCCAAGCGTGGAAGAAGTTCTCGACATCGGGCCTTTGAAGGCCGAAATCGCCGCGCTCCAAGCCCAAGCGGCCGCTCAAGGAATTCAGGGCAATCCTGAATTCGAGGGGAATACTGAAGAGCCGAAATCGCCTTAATCGCTTACCGTACTCGGAGCAAATGGCGGCCTAGGGCAATTCAATCTCAATCACTTGGCCACCCTTCCGTTTGCTTTCATCCGCAGCATGCATGAATTTAAAAATCTCAAGAGTCTCTTCGGGCTGAATAGGAGGGACTCCCGTTTTAAAGAACTTCGCAATCTCGATCACGAGCGGGGCATAGCCGGCATACTCGCCAGCCTGAGCGATCCCCTTATCGCCAAACACGGTCGCTCCGTAACCTGCTGCTGCATTGCGAATTCCCCGAAAGCTGCCAACTCGCCCGTCCTTCCACACTCCGACAACCATATCGGTGTCCGCTGTGCTTGTTCGCGACACCGACTTGCACCCCGGTCCCATGATCGTAAACAAAGTTTCAACACCGTGAATTCCATACCAGAAGAGATCGGGATGATGCTCTTCAAGAGCGCATGGGCCATAGGCATTACAACCAACCACCTTCCCAACTCGGGCGTCGGCCCGCATCGATGCGATTCCAGGACTGAAGCGAAGGCTTGAAGACGAGAATACCGGTACCGACATTTCCTTTGCCAGTCGAAATATCTCGATAGCATCTTCCAGCGAACCAGCCAGCGGCTTATCAATGAACATTCGCTTTCCCGCCAAAATAACGGGTCTCGCTTGCTCCAAGTGAGGTCGACCATCAACAGACGTCAGCAAGACAACATCTACACTGCGAACCAGTTCCTCCACGCTTCCGACTATTTTTACGCCCATCTTTCGCAGATGCTCCGTGTATTGAGGCACCCGGTCAATGCTGGAAGGGATATCGGGGCTGCCACCAGGAAAGGCTGCGACCACCTGAAATCCATAAGCCTCGCTGCCGGCTTGCGCTTGAGCAAACATGTCGGCGAAGGCTGGAACATGCGATGTATCGCAACCGATAAAGCCAATCCGAATCGGCGGCACAACATCGTCCGATTTCGCAACCCCCAAGGGACTTATCGAATTCAAAGAACCAACCGCAGGCTCGTTTGCCGCCAACAAACCAGCCATCGCCGTTATCAATAGCGACTCCGCTTCGGGCCCAACCATCGTAGCGTTCGGTGATGTTTCGTACCCACCCTGGTCGTAGGAGACCGATGTCCCGATATAGAATGGCGAATACTCACCGTAGGCAGCCATGCAAACGAATGACTCGGGTGCCATTTTTTGTGCTGCCAACTGATACTCGACAAACAGCTCGCCAGGCATATGCAACAATCGAACCCTACCCAGTTGCAACAGGCTCAAATCGATCGGAACCTTGTTAACGTATCGTCGCAAAAATAACAACTTGTTCGCAATGTTGTACCTGGACGGCGTGGAAAGCGAGGAATCCTGAAGTTGAGTCATCAGCAAGGCCTCGGCCTTGGCATAGTTCTTGTCAAGCTCCTTCGGAACGATCGACTCACCCGGTGGAAGCAAAACAGGGGTTGTCTTCCAATTCAGACTGGACGAATCCACTGGTTGTTTTTGAGTGGTGGCCCATGCCCGACGAAATGCACCAGCCAAACGATCCGCGAGAACTTGCCGATTCTCTGGCGACCTGTCATTGTATTTTCCAGCCGTAATGTTCCCACCCGCACCGTTAAAATGAATATGAGGCACTCCCTGAAGTTGTTCCGATTGGTTGCGAGCTAAGCCTGGAAAATCTGGGTTAGCCTTCCCGGTTCGGTAGTAGCTCTGAGGATGAGTCGCATAGTAACTGAGCGCCGCGACTGCTCGGTCGCCATCCCAGAAGGTAACTAGCTTCAATTTGGAATCAATGACTCCTTCCGGGAAATCACGAACGGCAGCATCCTTCACCGCGCTCCAACGAATATGAAGCACCTTTCCATCTGGCCCCATGACTCTGCGATTGGAAGCAACCCTGTGGACTTCTGCTTCCGCCGTTCCGACATGACTTATCGGCTTAGCGTTTTTCACAGCGTCGGACACCGCCACCGCCGCCGCCTCCATGATACGGCGACTTGAAGGACCATCGAACGGAACATTGGTTGCTCCCGTGGCACGCAACAACGCTTCATTTGCAAAATCGGCCGCAGGTGCATCGTGCTGATGAATCGCATGAATGGCAACGCGATCCCGTGACGTACCTGCTGCATTCGCAAGTCGATCGCGAAAAAAATCCATCGCATCGTTACTGATTCCAATCCAGTCCACCGAACACAACACGATCGGCTTAGAATCTGACAGAAAAACCACACCACTACAACGAAGCGGTGTCTGCACTTGCACAGTCGTATCGTATGCCATCATCGTTCCGATCGGTGGCGACGCGTCGACATCGAAGGTTCCTAAACGAATCGGGGAGCCGGCAAATCCTCTTGCACA
>CAITIF010000075.1 GCA_903892365.1 uncultured Pirellula sp.
GAATTTCGAAGTGCTTTTCGGTTGGACCTTGAAATACATTTTGTTTTGTCTGTTTTGGAAATCCGCTCAACGGAGCGGCGGCAAGATTCAGACTAACTGTACGAAACTTCAGTTCAACAAAACGGGACACAGGTCTTGCGACATCCGCTTCATTTTAAGCATCCAGGTGTCGAAGAGTAGGGTTATGGGGAATGTAACGATGGACGGACAATGGCTGCGGGATGGTTTTTGACCGCGTGTGCTCCATATTGGCTTCGTGTTTGCCCGGTGTTGGCAAATAGCTGCAGGTGTTTCCCCGAAAGGAAGCGTCGTTCAGGGCATTCCAGCAGTGTGCAAGCGTTGAAAGTTCGTAGAATAAAGCGGGTAGAGGTGGTGCGGGGACTCGTCGCCTCGTCCACTACACCACTGTTACCTTTGGATTGTCCATTTGATTTATGAAAAATGTGATTGTTGTTGGAGCTGGGCTGTCTGGGCTCATTGCAGCTAGGTCGTTGTATCGTGCGGGCTGCGGGGTCACAGTGCTTGAAGCGAGAGACGCCGTGGGGGGGCGAATTCAAACGGATAAGGTGGATGGTTTCCTATTAGATCACGGATTTCAAGTCTTTCTGACTGCCTACGAGACGGCACGTAAAGAGCTTGATTTGGAGCAGCTCCAGCTAGGTCCATTTCCTGCTGGCGCTTTGGTCCAGTATCAAGGGAGGCGATATCGTGTTTGCGACCCGATTCGCTCTCCGTGGTGGCTTGCACCCAAACATGCATGGGAGACGCTTCGGGCTCCGGTAGGATCGTTTGGGGATAAGATGCGAATCGCTCTTTTCCGGCAACGAGTGCAGAAAGCGAGTGTTGCCAAACTGCTGGCTCAGAAACAGGGTTCCGCAGCAAGTAGGCTCCATCAAATCGGATTTTCTGAAACCATGATCGAACGGTTTTTTCGTCCGTTCTTTGGTGGGATTTTTCTTGATGATTCGTTGGAGACGGCATCCGCCATGATGGATTTTGTGTTCCGGACCTTTAGCAATGGATATGCTGCTCTTCCCAAAGAAGGCATGCAGGCTATTCCAATGCAAATTGCGAAATCGCTTCCAAGCGAATCGATCAAGACGAGTTGTTCGGTGGCTCGCGTTCAGCCAGGCCATGTAAGCCTGTCGGACGGGACCACTCTGGCAGCAGATTGCATTCTGGTTGCAACCGAAGAGCCCGCGTCGCGACGACTACTTTCCGGCTTGATCAAAAACTCAGCGAACGAAACCGCCGAGAGAAACAAGAGCGTGGGTGCAGACTGTAAGTCCACGAATTGCTTGTACTTTAGCGTAGACAATCCACCGATTCGCGAAGCGACTTTGGTGCTGAACGGAGAAAAATCGAATGGAGGGCTGATCAACAATTTGTGCTTCCCCAACTTTGCTCAACCCAGCTACGCTCCGTTGGGCCGTTCTCTTTTAAGCGTAAGCACGATCGGCCATTGCGATTTAACGGGAGATAGCCTTCTGCAGATGGTTCAAAAGGAACTTTTTGCGTGGTTTGGAGAATCGAGCCGACAGTGGCAGCATTTGAAAACTTATCGCGTTCCGTACGCGTTACCCAATCAGACGGAAGCCGCGATCGCGGAACGAAAATGGAGACTCAGCGATGGATATCGAGTTGCCGAGGGGGTTTTTCGATGCGGTGATTACTGTGAAACGGGGAGCATTGAAGGTGCCATTCAAAGTGGCCTC
>CAITIF010000076.1 GCA_903892365.1 uncultured Pirellula sp.
ATACAGCATGGCGTCGGAGGAACCAGGGACAACCCCAAGCTGTTCAAGGAATAGGTTAGGGTTTTGCGAGAAGGCGAAACGATCCTTTGGCAACGTGTAGAAGTATTGGAACAACGTAATCGCCACTGTTCCCGTTGCGCAGGACAAAAGGAGCGTTACCAACGTATCTGCCACCCACTTGCTTCTGCAAAGCTGTACTAAGGATAACAACAATACGATTTGACTGATCCACTGCCAACAACCGTTCAAGCTGTACCTTCCATTGACGTATTGAATTTGAAAGTGCGTAGCGAATCGTAACCAACATGCAAAGGCAACACACGAGCCAACGAGAGACCAACTCATCCCACATGGCTTAGAATCATTTCGATCCAGAACCCAATTCATGGCGACGAAAAAACCGATGGCTATGGACAACACGATCAGCGGCATGCTATCACCGCTCGCAATTCCCATCACCGTGTCGCAAGGATTCCACTGCGATAATACAATTAAAATGGAAGTTAAAAGCAGAGCGGCTTGATTGGGAAGCTGGAGCACCCAAGAGGAGTGCTCCTGTCGATTATCTGCAAATCCTTTTTGGATAGTTGGCATGAACCGACTCAACTTGGTTGGGTGGGGTGTGTTCCTGTTAAGCTCTCCAAGACCGCGACCAGACTGAGCATGCACAGGACAATCGCGATCACAATCACAGCACCCCAAAAGTCTGTTCTCGGCAGTAACAAAGCACCCAGGGAGCAGGTGATCGTTGCGAGATAAATGGTTATCACAGCTTGTTTCTTCGTCATCCCTAAGTCCACTAAGCGATGCGAGAAATGTCGCTTGTCGGCTTGAAACGGACTGCGTCCCTCTCTCAAGCGAATCAAAATCACACTGACCATGTCATAGAGCGGAATTGCCAGAACACACAACGGAGCAAAGACGGCATGCGGAGTCTGACCTTTGGCGCCTGTGTAGGTAGATAGTAAAGTGGCAATCGCAATCCAATAACCTACAAAGTAACTGCCTGCATCCCCCATAAAGATGGATGCAGGGGGCCAGTTGTGCTTCAAGAACCCCAATAGAGCACCACAAAGGACCAGCAAAGTCGCCGCGACAAACAGCTGAGGGCCGCTCTGGGACGGCTCCGGGTTGACGAACAACATAACTGACAACATGACGCAAATAATTGCAGCTACCCCACCACTAAGAGCGTCCATGTTGTCCAACATGTTGAACGAGTTAATCAACATGACAATCCAAACAACACTAAGAATCGACGTCAGCCATGGTATTCCAATAAAGGCTGTGAGCTGTAGATTTTGCCAATAGACGACGAAGCCCGCTACCATAAACTCGATGGCAAGCCGAACCTGCCATGGCAATGCAAACTTGTCATCCAACAGCCCCAAAAGAGTCAAAACGGTTCCTCCAGCGATGAGAACCCAGATCTGAGTTGCACGTGACGCCATGCCTGGAAGATGGACTGCTAACTGACTTGGAAGCACACTTCTGGCGAGCGCCGGATTGCTCTGCAAAAAAAACAAGCCTAGGGTTCCGATCAAAAACGTACCAACCACACCCAACCAAATTCCAAGTCCGCCCCCCAGTGGTATCGGCGTCGAGTGCGATTTGCGAGCGTTTGGGCGATCCAATAAACCAAGACGATCCGCCCACTTTTTGACCCATCCCACGGCAACCCATGAAATGAGGCAAGCGGGTCCAACCGTAATGAGCGAAAGCACTGAAACGAGTAAAAGTTGGTTCTTCAATACGTCCAAGTTGATCGCCCATCTAGTTCTTTTGAATTTGTTTTTCCATCGATCGCATTTGAAGCAATAGATGTTGCCGAGCTGATTCAAAGAATAATCGAAAGTCCTCCCGTTGATAGTCAGGATACGTCCATTGCATGGGTTGCCACGTTTGGTCTCGGTAAGCCAGCGTAACCTCCCCGTAAACACCCTCTTGAAGATACACCCGGTGCTCCCGGTTTTTGGTGGACGCCAAAACCAGTTTCGTCAACGAAAAATAACCGGGGTCTACATTCAAGGGCCGCACTTCTTGGGTAGGATGACTTGCGGCGAAGTCAATTTCAAGTCGATTAGCAAGGTGTTTATCGGATGCCAGTTTCGATGGATCGTAGAATCGCCCTAGCACAAAAAACTGCTTCTTCAGTCCCTCACCCATGGTCGGCTGATAGTAGGCTGATTCAGAAAACTCGTATCGCTGGCTTTGCATCGCAATTGGCCCCAGTTGGCGTTCCACTTGGGCCATCAACCAGTCCAAAGCAAAATCGTAACGACTAAACGCAGCAACTAGTGCAAGACAAGGTGGGTGATCTTTAATCCCCCCCATGATTTAACCCCGCTTCGATATTTTGGTCCAAAGTCTATGTTTTAAGCAATTTCTACATGTCAGGAGTTGACTTGGAATCGCTTGGTGGGCCAAGAACAATTTGAAAATTGCCCGTCATCAGCTTCTCACTCAAAGGATTTTTTCGGTCGATTGGCTCAGGCTGCAAGCCCATGGTGATGCCCTTTTGCTGCTCCGCTGAAACGCTCTTGTAAACACCATCCTTGCGATTGAGTTCCTGATTCGCCTCAAAGTACAGCTGTGTTTCCAACGTCTTTCGGCCTGAAGCAACCACACGAAAGTGAATGTGCGGCGTACGACCAGGGTACTTTCCAGGTTGGATGGTTTTAAAGGAAAAGGAACCGTCCTGACCTGTTTGCATGCGCCCCCAATACTGAAAGTTCGGGTCTAGAGGGCTCTCACCTCGATCGTTAGGGTGATTGTACCGCCCGGAGTGACATGCTTGCCAAACCTCGACAAATACTTTTTCTAGTGGTTGGCTGGAGAGATCAAGCACGTTTCCACGCACAACAATGATCTCCCCTTCCGCTAAAGGGCTATTGCTGTCCTTGCGAGTCAAATCGATGTCAAAGAACTCCTGCTTCTCAATCTCCGGAATGGGATAAAAGGGACCACGTGTCTGTTCGACAGTCTGAATTAAATCGCTTGCAAGCGATTCACCTGCCCAAAATCCAACCAGTCCTGCACCTGCAACCCGGAGATTAAAGTCGCGTCGCTTCATATTCATCATGTTTTCCAGTTAAAGCTTGGGAATGTTCTCGGAACCGATTCGGTTTGATGAACGTCTTAGTTACCTATCTGAGGCGGCTTAAATCATCGTAGCTTATTCGACCAGGGTCTGGTGGGGTTGTAGGGACTAGCAAAAACAAAATGATTCAGCAACTCTACGGATTTGTTTCACAATCAGGACTAGAATTCATACTGGATAAAGCCTAAAAATACGCTATCCAATTATTGAACCGTGAATCATGTTACTTCGAGTTTTCGCAGATTTTGCAACGCCCAGACTAATGAGTGACTCCGAAGAACACGAACAGCCTGTCCGGAAAATTCGGTTGCATCATCCGAAACAGGAATCTGGGCGCGAGCCGTCTCGACCGTCTCCCTTCTCATGGCTTTCTCCCGTAGCAACAAGGCGTCGCGAGAAATCTGTTGAGGGTTTGTTGTATGGCTGCGCAGTCGCTGAAGCTTTGGCCCAGGCGCACAATGGTTTGCCACCTCGAGTTGGACTGAAACTGTATGGCCGAAACCCGCTCGAATATCGATATCAACCGGGCGTCGGAATCACCTCGCATCGCACCCACGCCTTGATCATCACGACGCAAGCGATGCTAGAATCGAGAACGGATAAGGATCGTTTTGCGAACTCGCTTCGGAAACGGATCAGTTGGTACCAGCGTTCCTTTCCTGTTCGGCACGTACAGTCTTTTTTTTCGAGCATTGTTCGAAAGTGCAGAAACGTTTCCTACGAGAATTCGTTGGAGCTCGGTTTTGGCGACGATCCGATGGTGCGTTCGCTAATCCTTGCGGTCGGACTGCAAGGGGGCATGAACAACTTCTCTCGCTGGCTAGAGAAGTCGGTCGATGTGACTCATGGAGATTTTCGCGTCCTGCATGCTGCCACTCTAACCGCGTATGCGGCTCAGATTGCCCAATTGCATGAAGGCGATACGTTGGATCCGTTTAAGACCCTTGGCATGCTCATCGATGCAACCGACGAGCCAGATTTGCTTGACCAGTTAAGGGAACTTGAATCCCATTTGCGAAATCATCGCTCGGTCGCTTTCGTCGCCAAGCAGTTTGGCTGGGGTAATGGAGTTCCCGCCGACGTCATGGCGGTTTCCCTTTTGGGAATTTACAGTTGGCTTCGCCATCCTACCTCGTACCGAAATGCTGTGGAGCGAGCGGTGCTTCTGGGTGGTTCTTGCAGCGCTGTCGCGGTGCTTGCTGGTTCACTAGCAGGGATCACCTTAGGCAGGAATCGAATCCCTCGCCATTGGACAAAAGATGTTTCGTTCTTCCCTTACGACAAAGCCTGGCGCGAGCAGTTGATCGAGCGCGTGAAGGATTGGCCGCACGGCGTCGAAGATATTCAAGAAGCTCGAGGGCTTCCATCACAATACCTTGGGCAAATTGCCAGGAACACTTGGCGGTCCGTGTTTCGGCTCATTCACGCTGCAATAAGGCTACCCGTCAAATCGGTCGCATTCAGCCTTCGCAAGAAAGGTTAACCAGCAAAACAAGCTGGATAACCATCGCATAGGTTGCCGCCGCGTTTCTCGTTATTGGGTTTTTTCGGTCTTGGACTTTCGGCTGCGGCTTCCCAAGACCGACATGACTATGACCAAGCCACCCAGCGAACCAAGCCAGACCAACGTTGCCTGCCAACCAAAGGTGGGAAAATCCACCAAGCTGATAGAAGGCAAAGCGATCGACATCCCAACCGGAAACAAACAACCTACCAAGATACCAGACGCTACAATTCCCATGGAAGCTTGACGTTGTTCGGTCCCTCCGAATAAACGAAAGACGACGGCGAACGGAACAGACAGAAGCAGGCTTGCGATCGTGTAACTTACGACTTCAATCAACAAGGGTCGAGTTCCTTCGTCGATCCCAGGAATGGATTCTATCCCCTCCAAAAAATGGTTTGCCTGCGACCCAAGAATCGCGGCGATGCTTCCGCATGCGGTCCCGGCCAAAACACAAAGCACAACCTTGAAAGGTCTCTTGATACCGACGACCAAGCTGGAGGCTCCGAAGCAGGCACCCAAAATTGCAAACGTATTGAGCGTATTCCAAAAACGGTTCTTTGCCGTAAGCACGGCTGCTTCGTCAAGTAGATCCTTGGCGCCCATGGG
>CAITIF010000077.1 GCA_903892365.1 uncultured Pirellula sp.
ATGGACCAAAGGAAAAAGCAAGCATGAATGAATCTGCAGCCTTAGCGTCATCGTCTGTGAACACCGCTCCACTTCCGAATCGAATTCGGAGATTCAATTTCTGGCGATACTTCTGGTTATCATTCCTTGTGGTCTCGCTTGCGTACGCTTGGTATTGTTTTTACGCTCCCGCCAACAACATCGTTTGGGTTGATAACTTTGTTTCTGCCCAGAAACAGTCTGCAATTACTGGGAAGCCGATCCTTCTGTACTTTACCGGCAAGTGGTGTGTTCCGTGCCGAGTCATGAAACGCCAAGTGTGGGCTGATAAAGAAGTCGAGGCATTGGTGAATGCCCAATTCATCCCCTTGTCTATCGACTTGGATAGTCCAGATAATGCTGAGTTGTTGACTCGATACAATGTCCGAGGCGCACCCGTAGTAATTGTTACTGATCCACTGGGAAATGCTATGCGATGGCGAGCAGGTGGAATGGGGAAATCGGAGTTCCTGGAGTTGCTAAGGGAGCCGAAACCTTTGGAAGGCAATTGAATGGTCGCATTCTTCCCGTTCTTGTGATCGAAGCTTGTTGTGGTGAATCCAATGCGTTTTCTTGAAACAGCTAATGCGTTGCTAGATGGGTATTCAGTCGATATTGGATTCGCGAATCTTGTCCATCAAGAGTTCGCAGTCCAAGCGAAGCTGCTGCATCTGGTCCGAGCTCCAGCGTTGTCCAATGCGACTTGCAATGTGGAGGGCTGCGATGCCCGCTATGGCTAAAATAGGAACGGCGCTCATCCAAGTGGATTGCTTCAAAAGCGAGACTGCATAAACATAAATCATCGCAAAAAATGCAGTGAAGCCTAGAGCCAAGTAGACCACCCAAACGAACGTCCAAACCTCTTGCCGCGGTTCAAATCGAGCGTGGATGCGAGTTCCGTTGGCTCCGTCGTCATCCAGAGTCAGTGATAGATGTGGAGTCCAGTAGCGCAGTTCCTTTTTCGGAACATGCAATTCGGCAAATCGTTCAAAGGCCAAGCAGTTCCGACTCCACGGTTCCCTTGACAGTATCTCGCGAATGTTCTGATCTACCGTCGATACGGGCATTGGTAGATGCATGTCAAATGCGGGAGTTAGATCGGATATCGACATCAACAGCCCCTTCGAAGCCTGAGAGAAAGCGTCGTTTCGTCGACGTTAGCTAGGCAGGCCGGGGCCTTCCAAACTAATTGGTGTTAGGAAACGATCGCCTGGGCGGAGTCTACTAAAAGCTGGGTACCCGATTGAAAGTGACTTCGTTTGATAAAGGCTAGAGCCACGACCTGTGTCGCGTCTCCAGATTCATCGAGCGTTGCGCTTCGGATCGTCCCCACTTCCTTCTCCTCAGCATAAACCGTCGCGAGGGAAATTGGAACAGACGCTGTAGAAACCGAAAGCATGACCAGCTTTTTTTGCACTTGTCCAAGAGCATCGAGTCTTGCAATCGTTTCTTGCCCCAGATAACACCCTTTGTTGAATGAAATAGCCAGTTGATCTCGATCGAGCTCTTGAGGTAAGTTGCGATCATCAAAATCCAAACCGTACCATGGCCATTTGGCGAGGATGCGGAGGTGTTCCCAGCCTGATCGAGTTTCTAGATCGCTTGTCAAGCAATCACTTCCAAGCCGATCATGGATCACGGTCTGGTTCGCATCGGACGGCACCAAACACAAGAAAGACTCTGGGCCAATCCAAGCGGCATGAACCAGCATGCACTCCACTCCCGCTATCTCCAGTCGCACGGCCGATCCTGCGCTAGGGGCTTGGTCGATACTCATGCCAAATACCGATGCAACGGTGGCTCGATCTTGCAACAACCAAAAAACAAAGTGTTGGCTTTGGTCCGACACAATTGCATCTTCGCGAATGATGTAACGGTCGAAGTGGGGAACCAGACGTTCGGCTTGCCCTGGGACTGTGAGAAAGTAGACGCAGTCGTCCAAGCCGAAAGCGATTCCGTGGCCAAACGTTCTACCCTTCACGTCGGTAACAAATGTCTCGGTCGCTTGTCCGTGGCTCAGCTTGCGTAAGTCTTGCGTGCAAAGATTGTTGAATACGCGACAGCGGTCGCTACCTTGAAAGCGAATGATTGTTCCGGAGCCTAGCGAAAATCCTTTCGACACTTGGTTGGTTATTCCTTTTCTTGCAAGGCTTCTTCGATCACCGTCAGGAAAACCTGAGAAACGCTCTTCTCGAATGGTTCCTTGGAGATAACTAACTTGTCGGACATGGTCGAAAGTCTTCGTTGGAATTCTCGGAGTCGATCATCGTTCACATCGTCGCGAATCGTCAGACGTCCCGATCGCTGATCTTTCGTAGCAACATTTTGTACTGCAAATTCCATGTCTTGGATTGACAGTTTGCCTTCCGACGCGGCTCGCAGCCATCGATCACAAGCCGCAGTAAATTCGGCTTTCTCTTCTTCGATAAACCCGTCCGATTGCTTGGCTGCCGCGACGAGTTGCTCGACAACTCCCCATTGTAAGACTGGGCTATCGGTCATACGAATTACTAAACGCGAAAGTTGGCGAGTCGTGAGTTCTTCGCGTTCCATGTCCGAGGATAGGTCGGTCATGCGTTCGATGATGGCTTGCTTGTCGGTTGTGCTTAAAGACGACTGTTCTACCCAGGGGATCAGCTGTTCGCGGACCGAGTAGGCGGCTCGGCGGCCTTGGCTGCCGGTCATCATTGCGGCCATGGCAATCATCCCAAGGCTCAAGCAAATCGCCCCAATCACGGCCACGACAAGGCAAGCGGGTCCTAATGAGACATCTTTCTGAGGTCCACCGGATCCGCGTTCGATTGGCTTTCCGTTCTCTTTTGCCATGGTTTAAGCGTCTTTAAGATTGAGTGTCTGACGTCAGCTCCGGGGGGCCAGCCGAATTCGACTCGCCCGAGTTACCCCACTAACTAGTCTTTGAATTCGATGGAAAGGACTTCATATTTGAGCGTTCCGCGGGGGGCTTGGATTTCGACCTTCTCACCCACTTTTTTACCCATCAAGGCGACACCAAACGGGCTGCTGGAAAGGATCCGACCAACTTCGTAGTCTTCGTCACCCGCCCCAACCAGTGTGTATTCTTCTTCGTCGCCCCATGGGTCCTTTACCCGCACCGTTGCGCCAAACCCAACCTGATCTTTTGGCAAAGTTGCACTATCGATAATGTGCGCGTTGCTGAGCTTGGTTTTGAGCGCATTGATTTTCGACTGGGTTAGCCCTTGGTTTTCGCGCTGAGCGTGGTATTCGGCGTTTTCTTTCAAGTCCCCTTCGGCCCGTGCTTCGGCTATCTTCTCGGAAATGCGAGGCATCTCTACATTTTCGAGCCGATCAATCTCTGCTCGAATTCGGTTGTAACCGTCACGAGTCATCGGCACGTAATCACTCATCTTCCAAACTCCTATGCATCCTAATGCACTTAAAAAAAGATGCGACCTGACTTCGAAGACGAAGAAAAGTCGCATCGTGATTCACGGTTGTCATTCTATCATCAGGCGGGTAAACCCGCTCAACCTACCATCATTCCGCCAAGATCACGATTGTCAAGTTCAATCGGCTGTCGCGTCATAGATCGGTAGGTGCCGATAGTATACCTCTAACGACAAAAGATTGAGCGTTGTAACGTAAAGACGGCCTCCAAAACGTCCCCAGGCGTCTGGAATTTGCCCATTCGGCTCCCAGGATCCATCGAACTCGCCACTTTGCAATTGGCTTCGGATCAGCATCGGGTACAGGCTTCCGTACCATGTTTTCCAGCGATTCCCACCCATGTGGAACAGAACTTGGGTGGAGTAATACCAGTAATACGTGTCGCGTTGCGGGTTTTCTGCGGTCCCTTCCGCGGGAAGCCTCTGCAACAGCCAGTCCGCCCCTTGTGTCATGTTGGCGTTGTCCCGACGCCATCCCAGATACAATCGCATGAGCAAACCCACGCTTGTCATTACCGGCGTGGGCACCCGACCGTGCCGGGTAGTGGGGGTGTCCGGAGCCTGCCAATTATAACGATAAAGAAACTTTTCTCGTTCGCTCGCTTGCGATCCATTAAGCCATTTTTCGATTTTGACATAGGACTCTTTGGGAACATCAAGCCCCGATAGTTCTGCGCTCTTGAGAGCCATCATGCACCAACCAGTCACACTGGTATCCGATCCGATCTTGGGTTGGTATCGCCATCCCCCAGATTGTGGATCTTGACTTTGAATCAAAAAGTTAATCGCACGTTGAGCGTTGTCTTTGATTTCCGGATCTTGGGTCATTCCGTAGGATTCGCACAACGCAAGGGTTGCAATCGAGTGGCTGTAGAGCCAAGCGTTGCTGTCGGATTTCGCGTCCGTGGGTACATAGAGATCCCCGTTGGGTTTCTGATTACTTCGGAACCATTGCAACGCGCCTTTGCAGTTCTCTTCGTACTTGAATTGTTGGTGCGTGTAACCAGCCCCTTGAAATGCCAGCAAGGCCAGCGCGGTGGCAGCAGTCGGGCTTTGGATTTCCACTCGTTCCTTAAAGTCGTCTAAGCTCCATGAACCGTCGCGACGTTGGTACTTGGCAAGAAACTGCAAACCGCGTTCAATCGCAGCTTCGGTTTGCGGCCCCAATGGTCCAAGATCGTTGGAGGATTCGTCCTCGGATTCCCGATTGCGGCTCATCCGCTTTGAAAACGCGGGGGCTGGAATAGGAACGGTTGATCTCGCAATCTTAGGCCCACCTACGTCCGGACGTTTGAAACGGTCTGTGGTAAGCTCCACATCCTTGATCTCAGGCATCGCGATATCTCGCTTGACGGAATCGAGCCCTTTGCGAGCAATTTCCACCCTCGCTGCCGACGAACTATCGGGAACGATATTCAACGCAGGCGAACCGATGCTCGGGCTGAGCGCCGACTCGCGCCCTGACTTGGCCGTTCCCTTGGTATCCCCCATGCGAGTCGAGTTCAGCTCGGACCGGCTCAGGTCTGTCATTACACCTAACGATGGTGCTAGGTCCTCGTTTCCGTCCCCTTGTGATGGAGACTGCAATCGAGACGGTGACTGAGCCTTCGCATCTGGCGGACCGGTCGCAATCGGTTGGCTTGCGGCGGGTGGGCTTGTGGCGAGATTGGATTCGCGAGCCCTCGCTCCTTGGAGCTGAGCCTGTTGTGCAAATCGAGGATCGGTCAAAAACGAATTCTCATTCGGCACTCCGGACGAATTGTTTTTGGAACGTTGTTGGGTGCCCAGTTCCGACGCTCGACTGACGCTGGGTTCAAGCTGCAGAGATGACATGGTTGGCACCGCGCCGGTCCTGCTGCTTCCTGCCTTGGCCAAATCGCTGGATCGCTCTTGCATTCCAGTGTCTCGTTCTGCGGGCAAATCACTTGGTTGATCTGCGATCGCCGACCTTGATGGAATCTGCGGGACTGGAACGCTAGATCCAGCAAGCTCCGATACCGACGGCTGGGAACGTTCCAGCAACTGTTTCGCATCAGGCCGAATGGGTAACGCCTCGGAAATCCTATCCAATGCTTTATCGATTTCCTTCTCATTCGACTTCGGTTGCGTCAAAGAGAAATCGCCAAGCTTCGGCGCAACATTAGGTTTTTCCGACTGACCAGGGAGCGGGCGGTTCATGAACGCGCTGTCGGCGATCAAGCCTTGATTGGCATCCTTCCGAGCTGGATCAATCTCGATTCGATCGGGTTGGAGATCGGCAGGCTTTAAAGCTTGCGGTTCGGGCGTTTTTTGAACTTCTGTTTCGGGGACTTCGATAGTGGATGTTAAATCATCCGCGGTCTTGGTTGGGTCGGGGCGATCCAATTGCTTCGCGGTGGAGGTGATTGCAGGCTGGCTGGGTGCCGCTTCTTTTCTGGTTTGCTCGAACGGCTTTTCGGCAAGGGTCG
>CAITIF010000078.1 GCA_903892365.1 uncultured Pirellula sp.
ATCCGCTTCAATCCGTAGCCAACAGGAAACCTTCGAAATGTCCCGAGGTCAATCGCTCCTGGTTCCCGCAGCCTGCAAAGATGCGATCTTAGAAGTGCATGAACAATCTGTCGCGCTAGTTAGCACGCCTTGAATATGTTGATCGCACTTACAAATCGTCAGCATCCAACGACAGCGGTTCCATTACTTTCGTGTTGCGTTCCACTGCGATAACGACGGTTTGCTCATCCACACCGTCACGGCTTTTCGCGGTCGCTGCCAACACCTGACGTCGATCTGGCAATGGCATTCGAATGGAAAAACTTCCATCGGTCCGTACCTTGACCGGTTCCGTACCGACAGCCACATGCGCCTCGGGATGGGTCGATCCAAAAACAACTAATTCTGCATCGACGTCAAAATGAAAATGCTTGTGTCGTTTCAGTGATCCCTCAGCGCCACTGCCAAACTGGGACAGCACGTCCGCATCCATCGTCCGCTTCAGTTGCTCTTCGAAAACCTCGGTCAAATCGCCGGTCTGAGTATCATCGCCATATCCACCGCTCATGGCATAGATGTGTTCCGCGTCTTTTGCGATATCTGCCCAGTGATCGTCGGTGGCACTTTTTCCGCCCGGTGCTGGTGTGCTGACGGTGTTGCTACGAGCCAGTTCATAAAATCGCTCGCCAGCCGTGATGTATCCCATCAACATACGAAACCGGCTTGGGGGATTGTCCACTTCGATGTACCAATTGCGAACACCGCCATGGATCTCAATATCTCTGGCCACCGTCTCGGCATTCGAGGTTGTGCCGGAGTCGTCCATTTTCAATAGTCGCAAGATAGGCTTCACGGTATGCCAGTTTTCTGCCAGCGAAGCTTTTGCACGATCTACCGTCTGACGCGTAATGTCCCAATGAGCATGTAGCCAATAAGGGTCTCGAACCATCAAAATCAAACGGTCCTGCCCTTTCACGACCGGTGGGACCTGAGTGATCGGTGTCAGCGAGCTCTTAGGTAATGTTTGCGCAAGATCCTTTCGAAGCTCTTTTTCAGCCTGAGCCTTGCGAATCTTGGCGACGATCTCGGGGTTGGTGTTTGAAGGGGGGGGAGCTGGTTCCGATTGTTTCTTGACGGCAACCGGTTTCTTGGTCTTTACGGTCGGGGTGATCGAAGATGGAGTGGACGCAATTTTCTTGGTCTTCTCGCTGATCTTTGCAATCGGTTCCGCTGTCACGGACTTCTTGGCCGCCGCCGAAGACTTCGGCTTGGGCTTGGATGAGCCCACGGGTGTGGCTGGTGATTTGCTGCTTGCCAATCCTGTTTTGGGCTCTGGCTTTTTGGGTGCAACGACCTTGGATTTTGCGGGCTTTGCAACTACTTTTGTCGAAACACTGGCCTTGGGCGACTTAACGACTTTCACCGGTTTCGATGGGCTCTTCGCGGCCGTTTTCGAAACGGAGGCGTTCGTTTTCGAGTCGGACGACTTTACGGGGGTGGCCTTAGCTGTAGCGGCGACTGCAACCTTACCTTTGGAAACCTTGGAAGCGGCAACTGCTGGTTTTTCGCTAGCAGTTTTGCTAATTTTGGGGTTGGAAGGTTTATGCGAGCTCTTCGGCTTGTTTTTTGATGCGCTCAATGGAAACTCCATCATAGGTTGGACAACATAAGCCAAAATGGGATTGCGCTCCCGCTAAGTTGGAATCCAAGTATGCTTACTCTTGATCTTCATTTCTAGACAGATCAGTCGCAATTGCCCGCGAAAGCTGGCCAAAATCGTTCAGAAGTCAACCCAAGGCAACGCGAGATGTCACAAGAATCGTCAAATCATAACCAATCGGAACAGTCCAACGTCCGAGGTGACCAGGGCGAAAGACCGGAAGATTTGACTGAGGCTGATTTGGCTCGGATTGAAACTCAAGCCAACACGAACGCTTTTTCAAGAGCGATCGCAGTCATGATTTTGATGTGCGTTCCCGGCGTGCTCGGGCACTACCTGGACACCCTGCTCGGAACGCAGTTCTTCATTCTGGTAGGATTTGTGTTCGGAATGATCGTCGCAATTTGGGGGCTACTTTATGTTTCCCGAATCGCGGACACGACCGCCAAACGGAACCGAGAACTAAAGCAGAAAATGAAGGCCCGTGACGAGTCGTCTCCGAATTAAGGCTGTGCAACCCTGTTCGATCAGCCCTTGCGACTAATGGAGGCTAGGGCTAGCTGCCGCAGCGAAACAACTGCGGCGGATTCTGTTAGGGAGTCTAGTTGTTCTATCGCTTCGGCAATCAACCGCTTTGCGTACGTCAAAGTGAACTCCGAAGCATCCGAATCGATAATCGCTTGCTGTAGCTCTACCAACGCGTGGTCGTCTCCTTGATTCAAGCTGCGAATCAGACGCAGCCTATCTTCGGTGGCCACCGCGCTCAAAGCACGCAAAGCCGGCAGGGTTGGCTTGAAGGAACTCAGATCTGTCCCGAGCGTTTTGCCGGCGTGTTCTTGATTTCCCCATACGTCCAACCAGTCGTCATAGACTTGAAATGCGGTCCCAAGTTTCAGACCAAAACGTTGCAGTCGATGGCAGGCCGTTTCGTCTCCGCCGCCGCTCCAAGCGCCAAGTGAACAGCTGACGGCACAGAGCGCTCCCGTTTTAGCTTCCAACAATTCGATGTAGTCTTCGATACCAATTTCAAAATGGCGAATGCTTTGCCCTTGTAGAATCTCTCCCTCGCAAACTTGCTTGGCTGCGTCCGCAATCCAGCGACCTGGTATGGTCGAACTACCTCGATTGGCAAGACCATAAGCATGGGCAAACAGCCAATCGCCAATCAATATGCTCGATGGAACGTCCCATCGTTCATGGACGGTTTGCTTGTGGCGACGAACGAGCGCTTTGTCTAGCACATCATCATGCACTAGCGTTGCGGTATGGACCATTTCGACAACAGCCGATAGCCGCACCGACTCTTCCGTCGGTTCTCCGCATGCTTTCGCTGCCAATAATAACAGGCAAGGGCGTAGTCTCTTTCCGCCAAGCTCCCCAACGTATTCCAACATTTCTCGGATGGAGGAATTGCCGGTCTCCAGTTCGGACTTCAAAAGTGCTTCAACGCGGGCCAGTTCCGATGAGATGGGAGCCATGGCAGATTGGAGCAACATTCGATACGCTTCGGCATTCAGTTCACCTGCGACCGTTAGTTGCTCCGTCAAACGATCCGCTGGAGCGTCGTAAACTCGGTTCGGACTGCTTGATGGAAATCCGATTCTGCCGGAAGTCTCGTTGATGAAGACGTTGGGTTGCCGAAACGTTTTGGTCGAATCC
>CAITIF010000079.1 GCA_903892365.1 uncultured Pirellula sp.
CGCGCGGCGGGGTTCGCGCTTTCTAGCGCACCAAACCTATTGCGACGTGTCGGGACGAGCCCGACCGTCGCTTTGGCATCTGGGCGGTGGCATGTGCGCTGGGCATTGGCGAGCACGCGGGCAACGCCCGCGTGAGCAACGCGAAGCTGGGCCTTGTGCCCTCCGACCGCAACAGGTTTGGCGTGCTTAAAAACGTTTGCGAAGGCAAGGTTTGTTGGCTATGGCAAGTTGCAGTATTCTTTCCGTACGCCATACTACGCCTTCTTTATTTGATAAAAATTTATCGCGGGATGCACCGATGCAACAACCGATCGAGTCGACTCATTCGAGTTCTGTAAACAATACTGAAACATCCAAAAACGAAACAAATCGAACTCGACCGAGCTTCTTTCGCTCGCAAACGCCGTTGCCGATCCGAATCGGGCTATTATCGGCGGTGGTTGTGTTGACTGTGCTTGCCTACGTTCTTTCGCCCCAAACAGGCCCACGCGGCCAAGCGGTATTTGGGGTCTTTGCCTTTCTTTCACTTGCGGCCGCAATGAGCACCGATCTCCGAAAAGTCAGTCTCAAGACAATCGGATGGGGGATTGCAATTCAGCTACTCCTAGCAGTGATGGTCACCAAGTTTGTTTGGGTTCAATCGATATTCGAAGGGATAGGAAGTGGCATTCGCGTTCTCATCGACTGCTCCGATAAAGGTGGCGAATTTGTGTTTGGCTCCCTTGCGAAAGTCGACGGACCTTCTGGCTTTATCTTTGCATTCAAGGCTCTGCCGCCGATCATCTTTATTTCATCGTTCTTTAGCGTACTGTATTACTTTGGCGTTCTTCAAGTTGTCGTCAAGGCATTTGCTTGGGTAATGAAGTACTTGATGGGCACATCGGGCGCCGAAACCCTTTCGGTTTCCGCTAACGTTTTTATGGGCCAAACCGAAGCCCCTCTGATCGTGAAGCCATTCGTTCCTAAAATGACCCAGTCCGAGCTTTTGACCTTGATGGCCAGCGGAATGGCTCATATTTCCGGTGGTATGATGGCGGTTTATATTAGCTATGGTGCGGACCCAGTAGCGATTCTTTGCACGTGTGTCATGGCATGCCCATGCAGCCTGTACCTTGCCAAGCTGGTCATGCCGGAAACCGAAACTCCAGTCACGTCGGGCGACACAGAGATCGTAGTCCCACAGATGCATGAGAACCCGATTGATGCTGCTGCATCTGGAGTCAAGGACGGACTGATGTTAGCGATGAACGTAGCAGCCATGTTGATCGGCTTCTTAGCCTTTATCGCACTTTTCGATGCCTTGATTGGCGGCGTGAAGCCGATGCTGCTCGCTTGCAGGATTTCTGCGGAATCAGTTGCCTGGATTCCAGATAACTTAACGCTATCGCAAATACTTGGAGGGATTTTCCAACCTGTTGCCATGTTGCTCGGCGTGCCCATGTCGGAAACGTCGCAGGTAGGAAGCTTGCTCGGTATCAAACTAGCAGCGAACGAGCACGTTGCATACATAACGCTGACCAAGAACCCTGACTATGCCATGCTATCCGAACGCGCCAAGATACTAGCTGTGTATGCCTTAACCGGTTTTGCGAATTTCTCATCCATCGGAATTCAGCTGGGCGGTATAGGTGCTTTGGCTCCAGAGCGACGCGGGGATTTGGCTCGACTAGGGCTAACAGCTCTTTTTGTCGGTTTCCTGGCGACGCTTCTCAACGCTGCCATCGCAGGATTGCTTCTGCCCTGAAAGAACCCCCGTGCATCACTCACCAACAAAATGCAACCGTGGACAACGCTCAGTTTGATCAATACGCTTCCAACTACGAATCAGCTCTGCAGCAAGGGCTCTCCGTTTCGGGTGAGTCATCCAGCTACTTTGCTACCCACCGAGTTCGGTGGCTGAAGCGAAGACTTGAGTCACTAGCACCATCGCAGCACCATTTCTCTCAAGTGCTTGACTTTGGCTGCGGTACCGGAAACAGCGTCGAGCACTTGCTAAGCGAACTATCTATCGATCATGTAACCGGCGTCGACACATCGGCTCAGTCGCTTACCCAGGCGAGACTTCGGTACCGTCCAGAACAAGCCACCTTTTTGCTTTCGACGGACCTGACCGAAGACATGGTGATAGAACTTGCATACTGCAACGGAGTATTCCACCACATACCCGTCGAACAACGCGCAGAAGCGGTAAGGTACATCCATCAGCGCTTGATCCCGGGTGGCTGGTTTGCATTCTGGGAGAACAATCCCTGGAATCCAGGAACTCAGTATGTCATGAGCCGGATTCCTTTTGATCGCGATGCAATCAAAATCTCGATACCCC
>CAITIF010000080.1 GCA_903892365.1 uncultured Pirellula sp.
CCACCGGAAGATCCCCCTGAAGATCCACCGTGGCGAGCGAAATGTCCGCCCGAGCTACCGTGACCCATTCGACGATAAACGCCGCCCGAGGATCCGCCGGAGGAGCCACCTGAAGAACCGCCGGAGGACCCACCTGAAGAACCGTAATGAGATGCTCGCGCAGCTACTTTCGCGCTCAGATGGTCATGAATTTTGTTATGCAATCGGCGCAAGGGGCCAACATGTCCGCCGCCCGAAGATCCACCCGAAGATCCACCGTACACTCCGCCGCTCGATCCGTAGCCGCCGCTGCTTCCGCCGCTTGACCCGTAGGACGAAGCGTATCCGCCGCTCGAGCCGTAGCCACCACTGCTACCGCCGCTGCTTCCCCATCCAGCGGACGCGGTGCTGGCGCCAGCCAAAAGCAAGGCAACCATCGAGGTTCCAGACAGTAAATTCTTCAAGTTTTTTCTCATGACGTTCCTCCGAGTCGGTATAAAACACTGCATCATCCGGCAGTTAATAGTATCTGAGAATATCCAGAATCGATGGTAATTCAAGAAGACTGGGTAGAATTTAGGGCCTGGTTGTAACGGTTCGTACCAACATTGACGGTGATTTCTGCGCTTTTCAAGCGTCCGGCAGTCCCGCCAGCTGCCCCTCGACCCCTAGCCGCGATGGAGCTTTCCCCTTGAGCCACAGGCGCTAGCCGTGATGGAACTCACTTTGTAGCTTGCGCAAGCAAGTTACTGAGCCGCAGGCGCTAGCCGCGTTACGGTTTCCCTGCCAAATACGGTTATCGCGGCTAGCGCCCGCGGCTCATTTCGAACAAAGTGAGTGCCATTGGGCGATAGCCTCGGTTGTTGGTTGAACGCGAAGCGTTGGAGGAAACCGGGGCTATCGCCCAACGGCTAATTGCCTCGAAAAATTCATGCAACCGTGTTTGGCATGCCTTGCTAAACAGCTTGAAAGATCCCCTTCAGATACCCTGCGGCGTACAGTCTTCCTAGCATTTCATAGCCTGGTGTTTCGTTCGATTCGCCGGCCATCGAGGGTGCGTGGTCTGGGCGGATCGTTCCAGCATAGCCTATTTGCTTCAATGCTCTGATAACTTCCACCATGTTGATCTCTCCGTTGTCGTGCCAGGTCTCGACAAAGTGTTTGGCTGTCCCACGTACATTCCGAGCGTGCACAAAGAAAATCTTGTCCGCCAACATCTGAATTCCCTCGAACAGATTTTCACCCGCCGGATGGAGCGATCCAACGCAGTAACAAATGCCATTGCTGGGGCTTGGTACCAGATTCACCGCTTTCAAAAGGGCTGCGTTGGAGAACATAATTCGCGCCTGCCCAAGCAACTCCGGCATCGGTGGATCGTCTGGATGCAACGCCAGTCGCACGCCAGCATCTTCCGCTACCGGCAACACCTCATTCAAGAACCGTTCCAGGTTGCTCCATAGTTGTTCCGAAGAGGTCGGAGACTCGGGCCGGCCATCCGCATCGGTCACATTCCGCCCGACATCCTTCCAATTGAACTCGGTCACGAACGAACCGCCTCGCTCCACAACAGTGCTGCTGGTGCGTTGCCAATCTTCATCTGGCATCCAGTTGTAACAAAGAACTTTCATGCCATTTTCGGCCATGATCCGAATCAGTGTCTTAAAATCCTCGATCTGCTGTTCGTAACCGGGCAACCGGTGCACGAACTTCAAATGGGGAACCTTGCGTTCCAAATGCGTCAGCTTCATTCCAAAGGACTCGACGAGCCGTTTGGAATCGGTGAACAAACGCCGATCTAAACCGGGATACGTCAGCACGATTTCTTCCACGCCAATTTGAGCCGCAAGCTGAAGATTGCGTTCATTAAGCGGATTGACGATCATCGAGAGCTTCATGGCGTTGAACTTAGCTTGGTGTAAAGAACGTTTATCTAGACGTTGTTATGCAAGTATGTCTCGTACGACCTTGCCATGAACATCCGTTAGGCGAAAATCGCGTCCTGCATAACGGTACGTGAATCGCTCGTGATCCACTCCCATCAAGTGAAGCATCGTAGCGTGCAAATCATGGATCGAAACGGGGTTCTCAACAGCTTGAAACCCAAACTCATCCGTCGCACCGTAAATCGTGCCACCCTTGACTCCTCCGCCAGCCATCCACAGGGAAAAACCCCAGTGGTTATGGTCACGTCCCTTGGACGCTCCGGCACCATTCTGGCCCATCTCCACCGAAGGCGTTCTACCAAATTCCCCGGAACAAACGACCAGCGTTTCATCTAACAGGCCACGCTGCTTCAAATCCACAATCAACGCAGCCAACCCTTGGTCGCATTGACTCGCAACCGTTCGATGCTCGGTTTCGATATTGCTGTGACTATCCCAGGGCTGCAGATCACCGTGCCAAACCTGGACGAACCGCACACCCCGTTCAACCAATCGCCTTGCCATCAAAAGCTGCCTATTCTGTGGGCCTTCACCGTAAAGCTTCACTATATGCTCCGGCTCCTGGCTAATATCAAAAGCATCGGTAGCCTCCACTTGCATCCGATAAGCCAGTTCGAAGGACTTGATTCGAGCTTCGATGGCAGATTCGCCCGGTCTTGCTTCAAGATGTCGCGAGTTGAGAGTCTGCAGTAGTTCGAATTGCTTCTTTTGTTGTTCGGTGGTCATCCGATTGTTTTGCAAATCGGCAATCAATTTCTTGGGATCGGAATTGGCCGTATCGACATGAGTGCCTTGAAACGCGCAGTCACAATTAATCAATCCATTCACTGACTTCCCTGTCCAATCACTGATCGGTCAATACAAAGAAAAGTCGGAGTTCAAGTTTCCCTGAAC
>CAITIF010000081.1 GCA_903892365.1 uncultured Pirellula sp.
CTTGGAAGTAGGCGTCAGGGTGAGCCGCCAAAATGTCGAGCAGTTCTTTATGCATGAACGGCTCGCCACCCAAGATACCGAAGAACGCGTTCCCCATTTGCTTCGCTTCGGTCAGCGTCTTATTCATGGCTGCGAAGTCGATTTTGGTTTGTTTGCCGGCAACGTCAACCCAACAGCCTTGGCAACGCAAATTGCAAGTGTTGATAATGGAGATGTACAAGAACGGCGGGAAGAACTCCCCGCGTTTCAATCGTGCTTTATGCTTTTGTACGCTCCTCAATCCGCGAAAGCCCGCCAAGTAGGCGAGCTTCCATAGGAGACGCTTATCCGTTTCGAACAGCAAACGCTTGGCGAGCCTTAAATACATGCACACACTTGGGTTGGTGGGGGAATGGAGGCCGCTCGGGAAATGAAACCTTCTCAACGAAATACGCTGAAAGGCCATCGCCGGGCAGACCCTAGTTTATCAGGAAAAGGGTCTGTTTTGCAGTTGTCTGTGTGATGTATTCCAATAATCTCCCAAAGCGTCCGAATCCTGGCATAACCGAGCGACGGTGGCTAAGACAGAGAAATCCGGCCTAGCGCGTGCTAAGTTCGCTGATAGAATTAGCAAAGTAGTCTGTGCCGGAATCGGGCGACAGTTGGTACGAAACGACTAATATTAATTGCTTGTCACTGTTCGCAAGGCTACCGTATTGCCAGTCACTGCCGCAATCGCTTGAAAATCGAAACTCCTGATTGAGAACCCCTATGGGATTGCCCTCGTACGCCATCGAAGTTGAATCGCTCTCCAAAACCTACAAAGAAGGTCTGATTTTTGCCAAGCTGCATAAAGCGCTCGCCAATGTATCGCTGACGGTAAAGCGAGGCGAAGTCTTTGGACTGCTCGGGCCCAACGGAGCAGGCAAAACCACTTTGATCAAAATCTTGCTGGGAATCCTGCATCCCAATGTAGGAACAGCACGCGTGCTGGAGATGGAAGCAGGTAGCAAATCCGCCAGACGCCGAATCGGTTACTTGCCGGAGAATCTTGTTTTCCCTAGGCACCACACCGGGCGAAGCGCTCTTTATTTTTATGGGCGTCTGAGCGAAATGAGCAACGCACAGATCGCCGCGAAGGAAAAAGAACTGTTCGACCTGGTAAGCCTGACCGGTCGTGAACACGAACCCGTACGCCGATACTCCAAGGGAATGCGACAACGTTTGGGTTTAGCGCAAGCCATGCTGCATGATCCCGACCTCCTGATTTTCGATGAACCAACCGACGGCCTTGATCCCATGGGCCGTTCTCAGATTCGCGATGTCCTTTACCAGCTTAAGCAGCGAGGCAAAACAGTTTTCCTCAATAGCCACATCCTTCAGGAAGTGGAACTGATTTGCGATCGCGTTGCTGTCATGGCACTTGGGAAACTACGAGGGATCGGCACGATTGATGAACTGATTCAAGGCCACCCGGATGCGGACAAAGCGACCGTGACGATGGACGTCGTCGGTAGCCTCGCTCAAGTGGAAGCGGCCACCGCTGGCTGCGAAATCCGATCTCGTACCACGATCCAAGATAGCAAGGACAGCTCCGATGCGATCCAAAGAATTGAAGTGGATGCAACTTCGCAGTCGAACGTGGATCAAGTGGTTGACCGTCTTCGAAACGCATCGATCAGTATCTACCGCATGGAGCGCTTCCGTCCAAGCTTAGAGCAAGTTTTCATGAGCATTGTTGGGGCCGCTAACGCGTCGCATCAACCCTAAGCACTTTTCTCGGATGTAGTTTCCGTCACCCAATACAAACCCAATTCGCCCAATCAAAATTCCCATGAAGCCTTATTTCGCTGTACTTTTTGATAGTTTTCTCGAGTCGATGAAATCGAAAGTGCTTTGGGTTTTGCTCGCCGCTTGGACTCTGATTTTGCTTGCCCTGTTTCCTCTTTCGATCAGCAAAGGGGAATCCTATGTTTTCTCAAACGGCAACTTCAAATCGGCCAAAATCATCTTGGATCAGCTTGCTGCAGCCTCGAATGGTAAAGGGACTCGAAAACATAAAGCCATTTATGCAAAGCTTGACGAGGACTTTCAGGGGATTCTCAAACAACGCCAAACCAATCAACGCCGTATCTCGATTGGCAAGATGATCGAATCGTTCAATAAATTGTTGAAGGAAAAGGATCTTTATGATGCCGCGGTTTGGCCAACCGCGGTGAAGCGTCCTGAGCTCAAAGAACTGATCGAAAACCCGAATCGTTCAGATTTGGAACTCGAGAAACTGAATCGAGGCTTGATCGATCTTGCTTTCGAAGGTTCGATTTCATCGAGTTCGGGACAAGCGACTTGGGTCACGTACGCTGGCTTACGCCTTGGAAACGGATTACCGATCTCTCAATCCCAATTGAGGACGATCATCGAAACCGTCATCTTCCCACTGGTCATGCGGTTGGGCTTGGGGATTGGCGCCATGTTGGTCGCAATCATTATCACCAGCCCGATGATTCCAGACATGTTTCAGACGGGCTCGATGCATCTGTTGCTTAGCAAACCGATCTCGCGCAGCTTGCTGTTCCTGACCAAGTTCGTAGGTGGGTGCACCTTCGTCGCACTCAACATTGTCTACCTTCTTGTAGGGTTGTTTCTGTACGCGGGACTGCGACTCGAGATTTGGAACACGGGAATTCTCTGGTGCATTCCGCTATTCATTTTCACATTTATGATTTTTTACTCGGTCTCTGCCTTGTCTGGTTTGATATGGAAGAACCCAATCATCAGCGTGGTCGTCACGGCCATGTTTTGGGCCATTTGCTTCACCGTGGGTTTGATCCATTTCTTCTTCAATGATTTTGTAAATTCACAGGGTCAAACTCAACGGGTCTTTTCCATCAACGACAAGCCAATCCTGTCGACGCAACAAGGACGGATCCAGTTTTGGAATGAAGAAGATCGTGCGTGGAAAACAGCCTTCGGTGAAGTCGACGGTCAAAAAGTACTAGGGCCCATCTGGCTCTCGAAAGAAAAGTCGATGTACTTTGCACGCCCCGCACGTTTGCCATTTGGTATCAGTATCGGGCAAGACACTCGGCTTGAATTGGCACACCTGCCCGATTTCGCAGATGCATCGGATACCAGCTTCCAGTCGAAGCCTTGGGACGACGGACGTCTGGATAGCGGACCTGAACTTCCCTCCGACCCGCGACAATTGTTTGCTTGGAAGGATACTTTCGGGGTGTTGACCGCCGAGGGAATCTATCGCTTTGACGCAGAAGCCAGCGTGAAGGCCGAGCAACAAAAATCAATGCTGGGCGGGCTTGGCTTTGGCCTGACAAAAAACCTGATTCCTGCATACCCGGCCATGACAAAAAAGTTTGAATACAAGAAGCCGTTGGATATCGGTGTCGATCCCTCGTTCGCACGAGTCGTTCTTTACTCGAACGGAAGCGTGATCGATTTAAAGGCAACCGAAGATGGGTTGGAGGAGTCGGGACAATTAAGCTTGGACATTCCATCCGAAACCGTTGCCATCCTGGGCGCTAACAATAAAACCGCCGTGGTTTGCCCCATTGGTATGGCCCCGTTTGTAATCGATCTCGAAGCAATGAAAATCCAGGGCCGAATCGAAACCATTGGCGAAGATACGATCAATCAAGTTCGAGTCGACACGAGCGGAAGGTTTGTGCTTCTTGCAACCAACGGAACCGTCTGGACCGTCGATGCCACCGGAAAATCCTGTGAGAAGCCATCGATTGCAGGCCAAGGATCAGTGTTCGCAATTCACTTCAACGAATCCAACCAACTTTGGGTAGCACATGCTCGGGGCAAGGTGGACTTGGTAGATCTGACTACAGGCTCTTCCATCACTTCGATTCGCCCCCGGGCATTCACTTCGCAGATGATCTTCGATTATGTGGTGAATCCTTTCTACCAAGTCAATCCAAAGCCTTCCGCGATGAACGACACGATCGAGTACGTACTCAAGAATTCTAAGAACAAAACCATTGCAATCGACCGAGGTGATCTGGATTTGCCAAAGATTGTGTCCGACCCCTGGACTCCGATTTGGACCAACCTGTTATTTATCGGTTTCATGCTCAGTATTAGTTGCTGGTATTTGTACCGACAAGATCTCTAATCGCTCCACGGTTCGGCAGCCTCGTCTCACCGAGGGAGTAGGTCCCTACGTTCCAGCGTGATGAAAAAGACTTTGGCTTTGCCATTGTTTCACATCACGCCGCAGGCGACGCTTAGCCGTGTCCGCAGGCTTACTACTACAGCACAATCGACGACTCTACCTGTAAACAAACAATGCGCTAAAGGACTTTGCAAGACGAAGCTCAACTTCCATAAGCACCGCGAATTGTCGATTTCTCGAACAAAAAGTCCAGAATGTCATGTGAAACTGCATTGATAAGTCTTATGCGATTTGTACCTTGGTTGTTTTGTAGGAAACTGGTGCGTTGGCGAAAAGGAAGATAGTGGCCTATCCACCGCTCAGTCTTAGGTCTTTGAAAGCGGTGTTGGCATCAGCGTGATTGCAAACGTCCGAAGCGGTTGCGTTTATAGTTACCCAAAACTATGCAAGTCTTTGAGAATGGGCGATCGTCTTGGTCATGCCTACCTTGCCGCAAAGTCGGAAGGGGAAATGGAAATGCATCTCGATTACCCTGATGGCAGTATTGTTTCAGGAATGCTGCTCTTTGGTGCCCCCTTTTGGAAGTTCAACAAGTAAGGGTCAGTCTCGGGCTGTAGACTCGAATGGCAAGCCCTACGGCCTTATCGGTGTTTTGGCATCTTTGCCGATAACGGTGGTCCACGCTCGCACCCTCCAGTCCGTCACGAGACCGTTCTTTACATACGGATCGTTCTCTGCAAAGGCTTTCACATCATTCAAATTCTCGGTGTCGAACAACAGCAATGCTCCGTCAACGGGGTCGGCAAAAGCGCCTCCAATTAAAAGTTCGCCTCGGTCGTGAGCTTCCCAAGCCAGTCGCAAGTGCTCCTGACGAAAAGGACCGCGACGTTCTAAGATGTCTGGTACATAGTCGTACATCAACAAAAAATGCATCGTCTCTTCAAGCTCCTAACTCGATTCCCGAGGTTTTCAAAAGTGCTCTTGTCAACTTCGTTCAACAGCAACTGCATCGAAGGTCATGGGATGATGGGTTGGTGATTTAGTCGATCTTCTGTTTGGTTGTGGCTTCGAATTTGCAACACCAGTATTCCAGCGGCTGACTCTGAAATGTTACCGGCGGCTGAGTGTTCAACATGGATGTTCCCGTGCTTAAACCGTCTCAAGCTTGTCTTTTAAAGGAGTCTGCCGATACGTTGCAGCGATTGCACCAAAGTCGAGCTCCAGTTGGTCGTACCGACGGCAGTTATCAAATTCCTTGTAGAGCAAGCTGGGCTGAACATCACGATTGTTCTGATACTTTTCGCTGGCGTATTCGCGGACGTCACCGGTGAGTTCGTGATAGAAGATTTGGCAAATGCGAAGCCCGGCGTAGATGCGAATCGGTTGAACCGCAAACATCTCGATGGTCCAGTGGCCTCGAAAACCCGCGTCCCCGAAACCCGAAGAACAATGCACAAAAAGTCCAAGTCGCGCGATCGAACTTCGGCCCTCGATCATCGGAACCAAATTATGAGTTTCCGTGTGCTCAACCGTTCTACCAAGATAAATCTGGCCCGGACTGAGAATCATCCCCTCGTCCGGAATGGTCAAACGACGGAAACGGTTTGGCTGCTTGGCATCCAACACTACTTCCTCGTAGACCAAGAGCTCGTTATGCAATGTCAGATTGTAGCTGTTCGGATTAAGACAATCCTCGCAGAAGGGGGTTATCCGAATATCGGTACCCTGCCGAGCTCTGATTTCTTCGCCTGAAAGCACCATATTGCAACCCTGAAGTGACTATGGAAGACGATGGATGGAAGTTAGGAATCGAATTCGTTGTGCGGTTTCCCTAGGAGCAGGATACACACGACTGGGCTCGACTGGCTACGGGCTAGAAATGTTTTGTGAACGAATCTTCCAAAAAGCTCCCGGCAACGGCCGAAAAACGAAAAAAATTACCAAAACGGGTTATTCGTCAAAATACCCAGGAAATTTTGTGACATTGTTTTGGGCCGGGAATGCCACCTAAGCCACTAACAAAGACGGTCATGATTGCCACAGAAAAAATTGGCGAACTTTTGAGGCCCTTTTTACGTCAAAAGGCCGAGCCTGTTTCAGGGAAGGTCGCTATGGTTGCGACTACACTGGTGCCGATACAATCGAGGAATGAAAAGCAAGAATCGCAGCTGACCAGCGAATGCTGCTAGGAAAAGGAGCTTTGCTGGCAAAAAAGCAAACGATACAAAACCAGGATGGTTGGGTTGAAGAAGCTATGAAAAAAAATCAAAAAACTACTCTCGAAAATCTGAGGCCAACGGGCTTCATCAGCCATTTCAGGCTACTTGGGCTTAGACGCGGCGAATGTCGCACTCATGTAATCCGTTCCGCTGCTCAGGCCATGTCCGTGGCGCTTTCGAACCACGAAAACCGCTCGCATGGGGATCTTTCGGATCGCCGGCGAGCTCGTATTGCGTTCGCCGCGTACCGGTTGCTCGACCCCAGGGAACGTCGCGACCTTTACGAACGAGTCCAATTGAGCTATCCCCTGGATCGCGAGGACTATGAAGAGTCGAGCATTTCTGCTCAGGGCAATTCCCTTATTACTTCAAAAAAAACGCAACTGCCATCCAGCCATACGCCGGTCGTTAGGGCTCCCGGAAAGCCCTCAACCGTGCTGTTGATGCAGCAACCGTTGATCGATCAAGCGTTCGATGAACCGAACAGCGAATTGTATATCGATGCAGAAATCGTAGTCGAGGAAGATGACCAGCAAGCTCGAATCAATGAAAGACGAGGCATCGTTCGATTGATTCGGGAGCTTGACCGCACCGAACCGCGCACCCAATCGACTTTGGAATGGATTCGTTCGCGGTTGGGTATTTAGACTACCACCCAGTGGTAGTTACCCTCTGGTGCTTACCCAGGGGTGCTTATCGAACAAAGCCCCTTGCCTTCAGCAATTCCAACACGGCGCTCACACTTTCAGCAACACTTAAGTCGCCTGTGTTCAAGATCATGTCCGGATCTTCCGGGATCTCATAAAGGGCTTTGTTGCTATCGACAGCTGGTTCCATTCTGCCAGCCGCTTTGGTATCTCGGGCCTTTCGGATGCTTTCGTCGGCGGTGCAATGGATCGTCAAAAATCGATCTTTGCCGATAACCTCTGCAACGCGTTCCCGCACCGATTGATTGGGGGCAACGAATGCTGCTAGGCAAATCAATCCGTTGTCGTTAAACAGTTTGGCAACGTGTGCAGAACGACGTAGATTTTCACTGCGTTCTTCAACGGTGTAACCGAGGTCGATGTTAACCCCTTTCCGCATTTGTTCGCCATCGAGAACAGATACCGCACGCCCCTCATCGAACAAGGCGCGTTCTACGGCCCGCGCGATGGTAGTCTTACCGGTCCCAGTTAGTCCAGTGAACAAGACGGTCGCTGGTTTTTGACCAAACCGAGCGGCTCGTTCAGAATCCGTGACGCTGGATAATTGTTCCTGTTTGTCCGATACTTGCGAATCGGTACTTTCCCAAGCTGCGGTTGCTGCTTTGGCCGAATCGCGATCGGAGATCATTCCTGCTCCGACCGTCGTGTTATTGATACGATCGATAATGATGAACGAACCGGTGAATCGATTGCGGCGGTAGGCATCGAAATAGAGTTGTTGGCTCAAGGTAACCGAACAACGACCTATTTCATTCAATTGTAAATCGGGTGCTGGTGTTCGATGCAGCGTATTAACGTCGACACGGTATTTCAACGAATCGATTTGGCCAGTTACAGTTTGGGTCGTGTGTTTGAAGAGATAGGTTTTGCCAGGGACCATCGCTTCAGCGCTCATCCAAACAATGGTCGCATCGAATCCGTTGCTCATCTTTGGAACGTTACCGGGCCTAACGATCATATCGCCACGTGAGCAATCGACTTCATCTTCAAAAAGCAGCGTGATCGATTGGGAACTGAACGCTTCCTCCAAGTCACCATCCTGAGTCACAATGCGTTTGACTTTACTGGTACGTTTGGAGGGAAGGACCATGATTTGGTCTCCCTTGCGAATGATGCCAGAGGCGACGGTACCGCAGAAGCCACGATAGTCCAAATTCGGACGATTCACATATTGGACCGGCAATCGGAAGTCTTCAAGATTGCGATCGGATCCGATGTAAACCGTTTCAAGGAAGTTCATCAGTGTCGTGCCTTTGTACCATGGCATGTTGGTACTGGGGTCAACAAGGTTCTCGCCGTGCAATGCCACGATGGGGATAAAATGAAGATCGGGGAGATCCAAACGCGATACGAAGTCACGATAGTCTTTGCAGATTTCATCAAATCGTTCTTGGCTGTATCCAACCAAATCCATTTTATTGATCGCAACGACCACATGACGGATACCTAGCAACGAAACAATAAAGCTGTGTCGCTTGGTCTGAGTCAAAACACCATATCGTGCATCAATCAGAATGATGGCTAGATCGGCCGTCGATGCACCGGTCGCCATATTGCGGGTGTACTGTTCGTGGCCTGGTGTATCCGCGATAATGAACTTGCGTTTGGCTGTTGAGAAGTAGCGGTAGGCTACATCGATCGTGATACCTTGTTCGCGTTCGGCTTTTAGCCCATCGGTTACCAACGCTGGATCGAAACCGCCACCGGTGGTTCCATGGACTTTGCTTTCCGTTTCCAGCTGAGCCAGTTGATCTTCGTATAGCATTTTGCTATCGAAAAGCAGACGCCCAATCAGAGTGCTTTTTCCATCATCGACACTTCCGCACGTGATGAATCGGAGCAGTTCTTTTTGTTCGTGTTGTTTGAGATATGCCAGAATGTCTTTGGCAATGAGGTCGCTTTGGTGTGACATGCTTTAGAAATATCCCTGCGTCTTCTTGAGTTCCATACCTGCCCCGCCACCGTCCTTATCGATCACTCGACCTTGCCGTTCCGAAGTGGTTGTCAGAAGCATTTCTTGAATGATTTCTGGCAGAGTCGCTGCGGTAGATTCGACGCCACCGGTCAATGGGTAGCAACCAAGGGTTCGAAAGCGGATCATCTTGTTCTCGACCGTTTCGCCCGGTCGAGGCTTGATCCGGTCATCATTCAAGTGAATCCAGGTTCCGTTTCGCCAAACGACCGGGAGCATTTTGGCAAAGTACAGATCAGGCAGAGGAATGTTCTCTAGATAAATGTATTGCCATACATCCAACTCCGTCCAATTGGACAAGGGGAAGACACGAATGCTCTCTCCCGGATTCACTCGAGAGTTGTACAAGTTCCATAGTTCAGGTCGTTGATTCTTAGGATCCCAACGATGGAATTTATCGCGGAAGGAGAAAACACGTTCTTTGGCTCTAGATTTTTCCTCGTCACGTCGTGCTCCGCCAAAGGCTGCGTCGAAGCCATACTTGTTGAGTGCCATTTTCAGCGAATCGGTCTTCATAACCTCGGTGTGCTTTTCGCTGTTCTCGCTAGGGTCAATTCCTAGCTTCAGACCTTCGTGATTGATATGGACCAGCAGCTCAATCCCCAGCTCATTCTTCACATAATTGTCGCGAAATGCGATCATCTCTTTGAACTTCCAGGTGGTATCCACATGCAAGAACGGGAACGGTGGCTTGGCTGGATAGAAAGCCTTCAGGGCCAAGTGCGTCATTACTGCCGAGTCTTTACCTACGGAGTAAAGCATGACTGGCTTTTTGAACTCCGACGCGACTTCGCGGATGATGTGGATGCTTTCCGCTTCCAACTGTTTTAGGTGCGTAAGGTTATATGAGTTCATTCAATCCTCGGCTCGATTCCATGAGCGGCTGGCGTCCCATGTGAAAATAGGTAATCGTCTGGCTGTATAAAGTAGTAATCCACGCAAAATGAAAAAGGGGGGACGTCGCTTCCCACACCTTTTTTGTCCAAACCCTAGCTAGTGAACACGCCTCGCAAACGACTCTGCTGTTGCTAGCAATTGGTCTCGCGAATGAGCTGCGGAGACTTGCGTTCTAATTCTGGCTTTGCCTTGCGGCACGACTGGGTACGAGAATGCTATCACATAGATTCCATCTTCCAGCATGGCTTTGGCGACGGCTGCTGCTTGGGAAGCTTCACCAATCATGACGGGAACAATGGGATGGCTTCCTGGAAGGATATTCAGCCCTCGCTGAAGCATGGCTTCTCGAAAGTACTTCGTGTTGTCTTCAAGCGTGTCTCTTAACTGCGTTGATTCTTCCAGCATATCCAGGGACTGCAGTGTTCCCGCAACGATGGGTGGTGCTACTGTATTGGAAAAAAGGTAAGTCCTGGAGCGTTGCCGCAACAATTCAATCAATTCCGAATTACCTGAAGTGTACCCACCGCTGGCTCCCCCAAGAGCCTTGCCTAAGGTTCCGGTCAGGATATCGATTCGGTCCATGACATCGCAATGCTCGTGCGATCCTCGTCCTTTAGGCCCAACAAATCCTACAGCATGTGAATCGTCCACCATGACCATGGCATCGTACTTGTCAGCAAGATCACAGACGCTCGCCAGATCAGCAATCGTGCCATCCATGGAGAATACTCCATCTGTGGCAATCAGCTTGAACCGCGATGTTTTCGCTTCTTCCAGTTTCGCCTGCAGATCCTGCATATCGTTGTTTCTGTACCTGAATCGCTTCGCTTTGCAAAGCCTGATGCCGTCGATGATGCTGGCGTGATTGAGCTCATCGGAAATAATGGCATCCTCTGGACCAAGGATGGTTTCAAACAGTCCGCCATTCGCGTCCCAACAGGAGTTGTAGAGGATCGTGTCCTGCATGCCCAAAAACTTGCTTAGTCTGTTCTCGAGTTCTTTATGGATGGTTTGCGTACCACAAATAAATCGTACCGAAGCCATGCCGTAGCCCCAACGTTGCAATCCTTGTTCTGCGGCTGCTTGAACGGCTGGATGCTGTGCCAGCCCTAGATAATTGTTGGCACACATGTTCAGCAGTTCTTTGCCATCGGCAAGCTTCACCAGGGTCCCTTGCGTGGTATCGATGACCCGCTCGGTTTTGAAAGTCCCTGCCTGCTTCATCGCATGGTTCGCTTGCTCCAGGTGTTCTAAGAATTGTGCGTTCATGGATGGGGATTCCTAGAGCGAATGCTGTTCTAAATCGGATAGATCCACAAACTCTAGGGTCGAGATGTGGGTGGCGTTCAAATCAACTTTAGGTGCAATACCTGCAATCAAAGCTTCCTTCCAACGTTGGACACACAAACACCATCGGTCCCCCGGCTTGAGCCCAGGAAAGTGGAAGGCTGGTACCGGCGTCATCAAATCGTTCCCACGCTCTTTCGAAAACAGAAGGAACTCTTGATTCATTTCCGCACACACCAAATGCAGACCATAGTCTTCTGCACCGGATCGGCAACACCCGTCACGGAAGAATCCCGTGGGAGGATCGTTCGAACATGTTTGCATTGGCAATCCTAGAACGTTTTTGGCATCTGACACGGTAACGTGTTCTCCGCTGCAAAGTGGTTATGCGTAACGTCGGGTTGGGGGTCCCCTTCGCTTTGAAATCGAATTGTAACGTCAGTTAGCTTTTTTGTATCAAGCTTACCGCCATGGTTTCAGGACATTCAACATTCGATTCTTTGCGGTGTTCGATTCTTCGCCGTGGACGTATGGAAATCTCTAAGCTTAATAGAATTCTATCTTTGTTGTATTTGTTGAGGGTTGGCACAAAACGTCGATAACTGGGTAAAGTACGAGCCAATGACAAGGAATTCCTTGATGAACCAAGCACCTACCTACGGTGGAAAAGCGGTTCATGGCAGGAAGAAAAAGGGGCACCCAAAGTGTGCGATAGTAGGAAGGTTACGAACACTCCAAAGAGCAGCGTTGGTAGAGTCAGCAATGAACAACGATACACAACCAAAAGTTAACAGTTTATCCCCAATGTTGGAGCTAACCCGAACGACGAAGATTCGAGCAGTAGCGTTTGACATGGATGGGCTGATATTGAACACCGAGGATCTCTACGATCAAGTTGGGACGATCTTGATGGAGAGAAGGGGGCGTGTATATCGAGAAGAGGTAAGGCAACAGATGATTGGTTTGCAAGCGAAGCAAGCATTTGAAATACTGATACGAGAAGAGAGGCTTGTAGAAACTTGGCAGGATCTTCAAAAAGAAACCGACAGTATCTTCGAGGAAATATTGCCGAGTCAGTTGCGAGCCATGCCTGGGCTGGAAGAATTCGTTCAAGAAGTCGACCGGTTAAAGCTGCCTAAATGCGTGGCCACAAGCTCGACCCATGCGTTCGCAAGGAAAGCATTAGGGCAATTGAATCTGTTGTCAGCATTTGATTTTGTGATAACGGCAGAGGATGTGGAACAAGGGAAACCTAATCCCGACATCTATTTGAAAGCCGCCTCGAGGATGAACACAGCGGTGGAAAAAATGCTGGTTCTTGAGGATAGTCCGAAAGGGACGGCAGCGGGCGTATCCGCTGGGGCTTATGTCGTCTCGGTCCCCAACGAACACACCAAAAAAGGGTCCTTTCATGGATGCCAATGGATAGCCGACACCTTGCGAGATAGTCGACTATATGAACTTTTGCGGAAAGCCGAGTTCGCAGAGGGAAGGTGAGCCAACGGTTCACCACAATCCTCCAACTATTTGTAAACGCGGATAAAGTCGATCAGCATTTGAGCTGGAAAAGGGGTAGATTCCGAAACTGGACCCCCAAAGCCACCCCCCACGGCAACATTAAGAAGCAAATGAAATCGTTGGTCGAACGGGGCGGGATAGGGCCCTTTGTCCGATTCCCAGCGGGAAGTGGAATAGACTTCTTGGTCATCCAAAAACCAAGTTATTTTCTCCTTGCGCCAATCGAGACTGTACGTGTGAAAATCAAGCGTAAGATCTTTCTTGGTTTCAAAAACGTTGGTGTTGAAACGATTGTTGGGCCACCGACTGCCGAAATGCAAAGTGGTGTGAAGTTTGCGAGGTTCATGACCTTTGAATTCCATGATGTCGATTTCA
>CAITIF010000082.1 GCA_903892365.1 uncultured Pirellula sp.
AGTCCGAAGTAAACTGCCGAGATCACCTCGATGCGTTTCTTTGGGATCAACATGTCTGCCGCGACAACCGCCAAGGAGACCAGCAAAACGCCGCAGAAAACCAAGTATGGCATCGACGGGCCAAGGACTTGCAGGTCGGAAGATCGAGACCAAATCGTAGCAACCCCAGCCGCGACCGTAATGAAAATGATTCGGAGAACAAGAAGTGCGATCGCATCGACTAGGGGCGTCTTCGATGATTTTTCGAATGTATTCTCGAGCCTAGAGGTGTCCACAAAAATTCCTGTATCGGGTGCAGTGAGAGAGGGGGTTGAATCTTAATCATAGCGTATCCGCTCGATTTTGCATTCGATCCCGATAAAACTCAGACCATAGAAGGGCGTCTTATCAGCGCTCTTGTACGCAAGGATTCTTCAAGATTCCCAACTTTTCGATCTCAATTTCGACGATATCCCCATCCTTAAGGAATCGAGGGGGGGTTCGCGCCATGCCAACACCGGGAGGTGTTCCGGTATAGATAACATCGCCAGGGTGAAGCGTCATGACTTGCGATATGTAAGCAACCACTTCTGCTGGCTTAAAGATCAACTCACGCGTGCTAGAGTCTTGCATCACTTCACCGTTGATCGTGCATTTTACTCGCAAGTCTTCGGTGCTTGGCACTTCGTCCGCAGTCACTAGAGTGGGCCCCAATGGAGCAAACGTATCAAACGATTTCCCCAGGAACCATTGCTTACCAGGTTTGTCTTTTTGCCAATCACGAGCGGAGACATCGTGCCCGACGCTGTAACCGAAAATACCTGCGGTTGCCTGTTCTTCGGAAACGTTGCGAAGGGTCTTCCCGATGATGATCACCAATTCAGCTTCGAAGTCGACTTGGTCGCTGACCTTGGGCAAAAGAATGGGTTCATCCGGGCCAATCATCGCGGTTGGCATCTTGCAAAACACGATTGGCTCGGTCGGGATTGGCGCCTTGGTCTCGATAGCGTGATCGCGATAATTGAGCCCGATACAAAGGATCTTTTGAGGCAGGTCCAGCGGGCACAGCACTTTCAGCTTCTCGTCGCTAGCGCCGAGTTTGCGCGCGAGGCCTTGCACTCGCGTTGCAAGCGAGGGCCACTTGGTGATCAGTTCCAGAGTCGACTGAGGCAACGAGGGGTCTGCTAACGACAGATCTTGGATTCCAAAATCGAGAGCTACCCCCCAACCAATGGTCTGGTCGGGTCTAGAAAATCGAACGATTCGCATAGAGGGAACCCTACTTAGGAGCGACGGTGGCGATCATCCGCTTGCCCTGCTGCAATGGGGGTTGTTCCAGCTTGGAATATTCAGCAAGCACTTGCAGAACGTTTTCCATTACTCGACGCCCTTCGTCCACGTGAGCCATTTCGCGTCCACGGAAGATGACGGAGACTTGAACTTTGTCTTTGTGCTGCAGAAAACCAATTGCTTGGCGAACCTTGGTTTCGACGTCATGCTCCCCCGTTTTGGGTCGCAGGCGGATTTCTTTGGTTTTGGTTTGGTGAGTCTTTTGGCCGGACTTCTTGCTCTTTTCGTACTTGTATTTGCCGAAGTCCATGAT
>CAITIF010000083.1 GCA_903892365.1 uncultured Pirellula sp.
CGATTCGAATCAGCGAGACGGCTCGTTTGAAATCTGTTGGGTGGTCGCAAAGGTAGGTGACAACACTTCGTCGGTGCGATCTTTCTAGCATCGCCTTGCACTTGATCCAATCACCCCAGTATTCACGCAGGATCTCTTTTTGCTCCTTTTCGCGTGGACGATCGTGTTGATTCGGTTCGGCCATGGCAAGATACATGGTGCGTTCGTAATTTCCTAAGCACCATGGAACACCGATGATCTCCCCACAGTATCCGATGGATCCGAAGCGTTGGTCGTCAAAGTAGTTGGCAACACCCGTTTCTTGAATAAGCTTGCATCGTTCCGAAAGGGCTTCCTTGTCTTCCGCCGCGATCCGTCGGAGGTAGATGTCGAATCGATTTGCAGCAATGTCTTTTGCATGAAACGGTTGCGGGCACTGGCCCAAATACTCCAGCTGGAACGAACGGTCCGTTAACCCAGAGTGTGGGCCGCGGAAAATGGTTAGGTATTGTGTGGTGTCGGCGTGCCGGTCCTTCATCCCGCCGTAGCTGATATCTTTTCGAGAGATCTGCCACTTATGTAAGATTGCCTGCATGGCCTCGGGCGTACCCAATCCACATTTATCCAATCGATATAGACCGAAAGGACCGCTGCTGGGCTTGATATGGGTTAGTTCTTCTACCCGAAAGTCTTCGGGCATGCTCTTTAGCTTCATCTTGAGATACAGTGTCTTGCAAACGTAGTAGCGGATCTCATCTTGAAGATCCGAGGGGAAATGAGGTGCGAGTCCACCCAATTGGTCCGCAAGAATCACCCGTATCGGGGTAAACCGGGCTCTCGAAAACCAAAGTCGAACCTTAAAGCTTAATCGAACAACCGCAAATGTGCGATGGCTGGCTCCCATGGTGGGATAGCTTTCGATTAGAATTGGGGTAGCTAGGTACTGTGAATGCAAAAGTTCCTCGCATCCCCGCCTGATCCCAGCCTAAATCCCCTCCCAATCTGCGGATATCGCTATGCAGCTTAATGTCGCCGCGTTTTGTTTTGTACCCATATCCCGTTGGCGATGGTGGTGCGTCATCGTGGTATGGTTTGTCTGGGGTGGAGCTTCCGGGCAGACAGCCACCCCGTTCGAAAATACTTCGCAAGACAGTTCCTCTCTCATTTACGAACGATCTGTCAAACTGGTGTTTACCGAACGCTGCATTGCCTGTCATGGTGCTTTGAAGCAAGAAGCGGGACTTCGTTTGGATACCGCAAGGTTTGCCATTGCGGGCGGAGACTCCGGAGCCACCATTACGCCTTCGGATATTCAAAGCAGTTTGATTTTAACGCGAGTCACATCGCAGGATATGTCGATCCGGATGCCACCGGAGGGCGAACCGTTGAAAGCAGAGCAAATCGAAGGTCTCTCCCAATGGATTGCTCAAGGTGCAGGTGCTCCGGAAAATGAACAAGCGGAAAAGTCACCTATGGAGCATTGGGCCTTTAGGTCGCCAGTAAAGCCGACGATTCCAGTTTTGGAATCTTCGTCGGATTCATCTGCTTTCGCGAATCCCATCGATGCATTTCTTGAACAAGCGCGGCGATCGAATGGATTGGTGGCTCAACCATCGATCGATCGTCGACTGTGGCTTCGACGTATTTCGCTGGATCTGGTTGGGTTGCCACCGACGGCAGAAGAACAATCGGCTTTTTTAGCTGATGAATCGCAGGATGCGTATGAACGAATCGCAGCGAGGCTGCTAGAAAGCCCTCAGTATGGTGAACGCTGGGGAAGACACTGGATGGATGTTTGGCGATATAGCGATTGGTGGGGGTTGGGCGCCGAGGTTCGTAACTCGCAAAAGCACGTATGGCATTGGCGTGATTGGATCGTCGAATCGATGAACGAAGACAAGGGGTACGATCAAATGATTCGCGAGATGCTGGCTGCTGACGAACTGTATCCCAATGATCTTAATAAATTGCGTGCGTCCGGCTTCTTAGCAAGGCAATACTTTCTATTCAATCGTACAAGCTGGTTAGATGAGACGGTCGAGCATACGTCGAAAGCCATGATGGGTCTGACGATGAATTGCTCAAAATGCCATGACCACAAGTATGACCCCATTCGTCAGGAGGACTACTATCAACTTCGAGCGATATTCGAGCCTTATCAAGTACGCATCGACCTTGTTCCCGGCCAAGTGGATCCTGAGCAGGACGGCATCCCGCGCGCATTCGATTGCAATTTGGATTCACCCACTTACGTGCACGTTCGGGGCGACGATCGCAACCCTGACACCTCGAAGAAAATGGATCCGTCGGTGCCTGCTTTCTTGCTGGCAAGTTCTTCTGCTGATCCCTCTTCGAATGATTCAGTTCCCTTCGTACCGTCTGCCATAAAGCTTCCGCCCGAGGCCTACGATCCAGGTTCCCGAAGCTTTATTGTCGATAGCTATGTCAGTTCCGTAGATCTTCAGATTGAGGCAGCGGCCAAGAAACTCTCGGAATTGGAAACCAAGATCGGTGCGACGGAAGCAAGTTCTACAACGGGAACCGCGATTGTTTCTAAAGCGGTTCAACAAGAACGCACGGTTGCCGCCAAAGCATTAGCTGCTTTGAATGCGAACAAACAGGCGATCCTTGCGCGATCGGCCGCTCAACAAGCAAAACACAAGTTGCCAGATTCCGAAGAATGTCTTCAAGCTGCCCGCAATGCTTCTCGACTCGAGCGAATCGCAGCTTCTGCCACGGCAGACCAGAGCTTCGAACAGGCACAATGGGAACTGCTGCAACTGGAAGAGGCTCAAGCGGCGGCTGACAAATTGGAAGAAGCGAAAAAGAAGGTCGCTGCAGCAACCGAAGCACGCGATAGTGCGTTGAAATCCATCGAGATCGTTGGTGATCAGTTTACTCCTCTTGTGGGATCGATCAAAACACGCGAGTCTAACCTGGAAACGGAAGAGTCACGTCGAAAGCCGTTTCCCACGACCAGCACTGGGCGCCGAACCGCGCTGGCGCAGTGGTTAACTCATCGTAACAATCCTTTGACGGCTCGTGTGGCTGTCAACCATCTTTGGGCTAGACACATGGGAAGCCCACTTGTTCCAACCATGTTTGATTTTGGTCGCAAAGGGAAACCACCCACCAACCAGGAGTTATTGGACTGGTTGGCGATGGAGCTGATCGATAGTGGGTGGAGTATGAAACACATGCATCGACTGATGGTCACCTCCCAAGCTTACAGGATGTCCTCCAGCGCCCTGAACGCGGATGCAGAAACAATCCGCAAGGATCCAGAGAATCGTTTTTATTGGCGAGCCAACACGGGGCGAATGGAATCGCAAATGCTTCGTGATTCCCTTTTGCATCTAGCGAACGTTCTGGATCTCCGTTTAGGTGGGCCCCCGATTCCGGCAGCTCAAGATCAGTCCTTTCGACGCAGCCTTTACTACTTTCATTCTCACAACGAGCATAACAAATTCCTTTCGATGTTTGATGATGCAAGTGTACTGGACTGTTATCGAAGAGCACAAAGTATTGTTCCACAGCAAGCGCTGGCATTGGAGAATAGTCAGCTGGCCTTGGATTGCAGTCAGAAGATGGCCGACCGGATTGTCGCAATGTCGAAAGGAACGGATGGGTTGGTTTCAGAAGAGGCTTTTGTGCGTTATGCATTTCAATGGATTCTTGCGACCGATCCAAGTTCCGCGGAAATGGAAGCTTCTTTACGTGGGCTGAGTCGATGGACTCAAGTTGCGTCTCAGTTAGGAAAAGCAACTCCAGAGACTCTGGCTCGTGTTAATTTGATCCATGCACTGATCAATCACAACGACTTCATCACCATAAGGTAAAAACGAAATGAATCCCCTTCATTCTGTCCATTGCAAGTCGCATCGACGATCATTTCTGTCCGATGTTGGTATGGGATTTACTGGACTGGCGCTTGGTGCCATGCTAGCGAAAGACGGAGTGTATGGTTCCGAGGACCCCCACGCATGGCAGCCACCAAATGGGTTACCTCACTTTGCACCGAAAGCAAAGAATGTGGTTTGGTTGTTCATGAATGGTGGCGTATCGCACATGGAGAGCTTCGACCCCAAGCCGGAGCTGACTAAGCACGCGGGCAAAACCATTGCGGAATCTCCCTACAGCGATGCTCAAAATCCGGAGAAGCTCAAGCTCGCGCGGGTTACCGTGATCAATGACGCGAATGGTCAACAACGCAATACACTTTATCCTTTGCAAGTTGGCTACAAGAAGTATGGTCAATCTGGAATCGAGCTCAGCGATTGGGTGCCTCACATGGGCAGCTGTGTCGATGACATTGCGATCGTTCGATCGATGTGGACAACGGATGATAATCACGGCGCCCAAACGCAGTTTCATTCTGGACGACACATGCTGGATGGCGAATTCCCAACCTTGGGAGCCTGGGTCCATTACGGTCTTGGAAGCTTGAACGAAAATTTGCCTCAGTTTATCTCGATCGGTAACCGCGAGTATTGGAACGTCAAAGATGGGCATTATCTTGGGCCTGCCCACGATGCGATTCCCATTCGGGTAGATCCCAATAACCCATTAGACTTCGCAAAGCCAATGAATGGGATGTCCGAAGAAGAGCAACGAATTGGCTTTGATCTGGCATTGGAACTGAATCGCCACAAAGGAGTAGAGTATCCTGATGATGCGTCACTGGCTGCTCGTATCAAATCGTACGAGTTGGCGTTTCGTATGCAAACTTCAGTTCCAGACGTTTTGAACTTGAACGCCGAAACGGCCGAGACTCAATCGATGTATGGAATCGATGAACCGGAGACACGGGAATTCGGGATGCAAATGCTGGCGACACGACGATTTCTGGAGCAGGGCGTTCGATTCATTCAAGTTCAACATGGTGCTGGAGGGGCAGGTGTATGGGACGCCCACGGAGGTCTGAAAGCAAATCACGAAAAGAACTTTAAAGCTGTGGATAAGCCGATTGCAGGCCTGCTTAAAGATTTGAAGCAACGAGGCTTACTCGATTCCACAATCGTCCTGTTCGCCAGCGAGTTTGGACGGACTCCTGGAACTCAAGGTGCCGATGGTCGTGACCATCATATTTATGGTTTCAGCGTATGGATGGCAGGAGGGGGCATTCGAGGTGGAATCGTCCATGGAGCAACGGATGAAATTGGTTTTCATGCAGTTGAAAATCGGCATTACGTCACCGATATCCACGCTACTATTTTGCATCAGTTGGGGCTAGATTCCCGCAAACTAGAAATACCTGGTCGAAAGCGGTTGGACATTGATCACGGCCAAGTCATCCGCGATATCCTAGCCTAAACGTAGTTTAGGTATTTTGGGTGGCGTTATTTGCTTCGGCCAATAAGTCATCGCGCCACAAAACATCATCCATCATAAACTTCTCAATGCGTCCGAAAGAGTCATTGTGCTTTTGAGAAGCTCCCATAATGAAGCGTTCGGAATCACTTAGGTCAACCACATCGTTACTGCCCCCTAAGATACGGACGGTTGGTTCCAGTGGATTCACTGAGTTCCCTTTAATGACAACAGCAATCGATTGGTCATCCAGTTCCACCGCCGATCCAATCGGGTACATGGATAGCCCTCGAACAAAAGCGAAGAACACATGTGGGTCGAAGCGGTGCAAAGTGGATTGGTGACAAAGATATGCGATCGCGTCCGAGGCCACATAAGGTTGATCGCGGAATGGGGATTGCACCAAACTGATATACGCATCAGAAATGTTCAAGACGCGCGACGCCATGAGAATATCTTTTCGCTTGAGATTGTTCGGAAATCCCGAGCCGTCACATTGCTCGTGAACCTGCCGGATCATGGTGCAAATTCGCTCATTCAATCCCGAAGCCTTTTTTATAAGCTCTGCAGATTCCATGGGATGCTTACGATAAGCTGAAAGAGACACATGATCGCCTCGAAGTAGTCCATTGGTATCAAACCACTCTGGGTGCATGAAAAGCGAACAGTCATGGAACGCAGCCGCGACGCCGATCTCCATCGAGTCTTTTTGGCCGGGTTCTAATATCGAGCAGACCGCTACTGCTAACATCGACAGGGAGGAAGACCGAGCGATCCAATACCGGTTGGTCTCATCATGCAGCGTCGGATTCAAAACGGCAGAAAGCCGAAGCGTTAAAACAGCAAGTGTTGCTGAGACCTCTTGCTCTGCTTGCCGAATAAAACCAATCACTGAATCTTCGAACCTGCCTAGCTGAACCGGTTCATTCTTTTCAATCGCATCGAACGAGTCGGCGAGGCATTCCTCTACATGTGAAATCGATGCTTCGACTGACTGAATCAATTCAGAGGAGAACGACTCCCGAAGAAGATTCTCGGGTGTCGTCTCTTGTTCGGGTTCC
>CAITIF010000084.1 GCA_903892365.1 uncultured Pirellula sp.
AAATCGACTTCGCACGTGAGGCAACGAATGCAATCTTGGGGCGGTAGATCGCTGTTGCACGTCGACGGCCCGGGCCATGGAATTTGCCAACGAAGAGGGGTCGTTTTCATGGCATTCCCAGTCCGTTAAAATCGACGCTCCAGAATCATCCAATCTTTCCCCTGGTCCCTGTTTGACCAACGTAACGATCTTGGTTCCCATCCGCTGAGCTTCAATAGCAGCAATGGAATACCCCGCGCGAGTTGCTGGCTGGATCAACACGTCCGAAGCGCAAATCCATCGCTCGTGAGCTTCGTAGCTGACAAACCGAAAATGTTCATGAAGTTCATACTTGATGGCAAGGCGTTGCAGCCGGGAAGCTTGCGGCGAACTACAAGTCACCACGACGCAAAACGCTGGCAAATGCCAACGCAGATGGTTCGCAGCCTCAATTAATTGCGCAAGATTTTCAAGGTCACTTTCCTGCCGTGAAGCAGCCGGATCAATCCAACAAAAGAGGGGCGTTTTTTGCGGTATTCCCAAGAATTCGCAAGCCCATAATCGCTCCTTCCATTTTTCCATCTGCGGCATTTCCAAGCCGATCTCGATGGTCGCAAGCTTGGATTCTGCAATTCCATGTTCGAGGCACACGTTGCGAACGGAATCGGAAACACAAACAAGACGGTCCAACAACCATTGGTAAGGAACGTTCGAATAAGGAGAATTGTGATTGTGTTTGTACTGAATTCGCTTGACTCCCAGTTTTCCAACCATGGCGATGGAGCCCCATGTGCGGGCCTGCGAATCATTGGCCAACATGATTTGAACGCCTTGAGCGATGCAGGCGTGTCGCAATCGCAAAAAGGTAGACGGTTTCCAAGTGGGCTCTGGCAGCGGGCACGCAGAAAAACCATGCGATTCCACTTGTTGATAAATTTGGCTCGTTTCGCCACAAACCCACAGAACGTGATGACCGCGACTGATGAGACCGGTTCCCAGCGTCCAAAGGACGCGCTCGCTGTCACCGAATTCGGCAGCGGAAGAAACCAAAGCAATCTTCAGGTTGGTGCGAGGCATGTGGAGCGATCTACCGGATCAAAATAGGATTGGCATCAAATGCTCGCGATCATAGAAAGATCGAGGACCATCCGTCCATATCAAAATTGCCTGCCAGTACCGCTCATCGGTGCAAATTGAACACCAAACCAAAAATCGTTTCTCCGTCAGCCGTAGGTACAACACTCCCCCCACGAACCGCATGTGCTAGCACGTTACCCACGAGCCGCCAAGGAAACCTTGGTTTTTTCGTGCTCGTACTCGACGAACGCTTTGGAGTACGAGTACCATGTCATGGAGTACGATTGAAAGCCAAGAAATACCGCTTCATGACAAACGTCTGCGGTTCAGCTAAAGACTATGATCAGTAAATTTCGCCGCTTGCGGTTTAGGTTGCGGCCAGAGTCTAGAACGATTCGCTTTCTAGCGCTTTGATTAACGGGTCCATGACGCCCTGGTTGGGGATCACTTGTGTCACGCTGACTTTGTTGCGTTTCAGCTCTTCAATTTGAGTCGCCATGCGCTGAATCAAAGACGCGATCTCGTTCCCAGCCGCTTCACCCAAGTGCACGGTCAATGCTTTACGAGCGCTGTAAGACAGGCTCAAGTCATCTTTTTTCATACTTCAGTTCCTTCGAGTTTTCGGATCAGATCGGCGAACATGGCCGTCGGATCGATCTATTCTACGGTTACGCTCTTGGCAAGGTTCCGAGGTTTGTCAACATCGCACCCTCGAAGGACCGCAATATGGTACGCAAGCAATTGCAAGGGGATCGATGCAACGATGGGTTGCAAGAAATCCTCGACGTAGGGAATCTCGATGAAGTCATCCACCAAGCCCTCCAGTTTTTCATCCATCTGATCGACAATCGCGATCACAGGCCCACGCCGCGCCTTGACTTCCTGCAAGTTGCTCATGACTTTGTCATAAACATTTGATCGCGACAGAATAAAGACGGATGGCGTGTTTTCATCGACCAACGCAATCGGTCCATGCTTCATTTCGGCGGAAGGGTAACCTTCCGCATGAATGTAGCTGATTTCCTTCAGTTTCAGAGCGCCTTCCAAGGCTGTTGGGAAATTGTAGTGGCGTCCAAGATACAAGAAGTTGGTTGCGTCTTTATATTTTTCCGCGATACGCCTAACTTGAGTATCGCAGCCCAGAGCATGCTCCACTGCGGTAGGTAGATTTTCTAATTGATCGATAATCCGTAGCCCGGCTTCGAAGCTCAGGTGACGAAGCCTGCCAAAGTACAAGGCCAACATCGAAAGAACACACAGCTGGGACGTAAAAGCTTTCGTCGAAGCAACGCCAATTTCGGGCCCTGCATGCAAGTAAATACCACCGTCGGCTTCTTGAGCAATGCTGCTGCCGATGACGTTGCAAATCGCCAGAGTGTGATGGCCCTTGCGTTTCATTTCACGCAATGCTGCCAGAGTGTCTGCGGTTTCGCCACTTTGGGTGATACCAAAGATAAGGGTGTCATGGTCAACTGGCGGGTTACGATACCTGAGTTCGCTGGCGTATTCGACTTCGACTGGCATGCGGGCCAATTCTTCAATGAGATACTCGCCCACTAAAGACGAATGCCATGATGTACCACATGCCGTCAATATCAGTCGATTCACACCCCGCAATTGCGCGGGAGTTAGATTCAGTCCACCGAATTTAGCCGTAGCGCTTTCCCGATCCAACCGACCTCGCATCGCATTGCGTAAGGATGTCGGCTGTTCATGAATCTCTTTGAGCATGTAATGCGGGAAGCCTTCGCTGGAGACTTCCACCCCGCGTTGCTCTAAGACTCGAACTTCAGGACGGATGCGCCCTTGGTCTCGGTGTACCACTTGAATGGAGTCCTTGCCAACGACAGCAATCTGATGATCAGCCAGGTAGATGATTCGATCTGTGTAGCCGACTAGCGGGGATGTATCACTTGCGATGAATTGCTCCCCTTTGCCAACCCCTAGCACCAAAGGGCTGCCGAATCGTGCGGCCACCAACAGATCAGGCCGGTCTCGGAACATGACCACCAATCCATAGGTCCCTCGAAGCATCGGCAAGGCTGCGCGTACGGCCTCTACATAAACAGCATTGCGTCCTTCGCTTCCAAGAAGAGGTTCTTGGCTGGTCATAGCCGGTGCATCCAACAGAGCTTTCAGATTCTCCGCTACCAAATGCGCGATGACTTCGGTATCGGTCGCAGACTGAAAGATATACCCTTTTTCAATCAAAGCTTGTTTGAGAACTTGGTAGTTTTCGATCACGCCGTTATGAACCACGGCAACGGTTCCTCTTCCACCTAGATGCGGGTGAGCGTTCTCTGTCGTGGCGGGTCCGTGAGTCGCCCAGCGGGTATGCCCCATCCCGGTAAAGCCGGTCATCGGCGATTTTTGTATCTGAAGATCTAAGTTGTCGATTCTTCCGACAGCTCGATTCAACTGGAATGCACCACCCGTCGAAGCCAGAGTCGCCACACCCGCGCTGTCGTATCCGCGATACTCAAGCCGCCTAAGCCCTTCCAGGATAATGGGTGATGCCGTTTGTCTGCCGATATACCCTACGATGCCACACATAAGTTGGATTTTTTTTCGACGAAAGATGCCGCTTGCCTTCTTCCGTCCGACAAAGGTATTATCGTGGCTGAAGATTAGCAAGTATGTAATTGCTTATGATAGCAACTAAAAGACTTTCCATTAATCCGTCAAAAGTGTTGTGTCTGATCCTGGGCGGAGGCCAGGGCACACGACTGTTTCCACTCACCCAGGAGCGCTCCAAACCTGCCGTGCCGCTCGCCGGCAAGTATCGCCTGGTGGACATTCCCATTTCGAATTGCATCAATTCGGGATTCAAGCGGATTTATTTGCTGACCCAGTTCAACTCGGCTTCGTTGCATCGGCATATCTCGCAATCCTATAAATTCGACCAGTTCACCAACGGTTTTGTGGAAATTCTCGCGGCGGAACAAACCATCGGCGACACCTCCTGGTACCAGGGAACCGCCGACGCGGTGCGCAAAAACAAAATCCACATGATGAACCAGGATTTCGAATACATCCTGGTTCTCTCCGGCGACCAGCTATACCGGATGGATTACAGGAAGATTCTGGCTCAGCACATCGAAAGCGCCGCGGACCTGACCATCGCCACCATCCCCGTGACCCGTGCCGGCGCCCAGGGGCTTGGCATCATGCAAATCGATCCCGATCTGCAAATCACCCGTTTCGTCGAAAAGCCGACAGACCCCGCCGTTTTGGATTCCTTGCGTCTGCCCAAGGATTGGTATGGCAAGCTGGGCATCGTCGGCGAGGAGGAATTCTTGCTGGCTTCGATGGGCATCT
>CAITIF010000085.1 GCA_903892365.1 uncultured Pirellula sp.
GCATTCGATGGACCGAAGATGATGCTAGCTCTTTGGCTGCCTCGGTAGCCTATTATCTGGCTCTGTCTTTGTTCCCAATGATGCTTTTGCTTACGTCGGGCTGCGGTCTGTTTCTTCAGTTTTCGAACTCCGGAAAAAAAGCGGAGCAGCAGATTTTGACGATCGTCGAAACCTATGCTTCGCCCGTGATCAAAAAGCAGATTGAACAGGTTCTGACTCAGTTGCAGAACCACTCGTTGGTTAGCGGACCTTTTGGTTTCATTGCGGCTACCTTGGCGGCGATTGGTATTTTTGCTCAGATCGATCGTGGCTTTGACCGGATTTTTCGTATTCCTTCGCAGAAGGATGCGAACATGAAGCGGACCATTTACCGAGTCATGAAGAGCCGATTCCTGGCCTTCCTGATGCTGGTGAGTCTTGGCGGAATGATTTTGGTTTTGTTTGCTGCGAGCATGATCATTGCTCAGATTCGGTCGATCACTGATTCGTCATTGCCCAGCATGCATCACGTGTTCAGCATCTTTGAATTGTGTTTTGCCGTATTGGCAAACGGATTACTTTTCGCGCTCGTCTATCGTTGGTTGCCCAAGCGACCGGTCGTATGGACGGATGCTCTTCGAGGCGGGCTGTTGGCCGCTTGCATTTGGGAATTAGGACGGGAAGTCTTAGGAGTCTTTCTGATCGGAATGCGATATACATCCGCGTATGGCGCGATCGGTTCATTCATCGCGATTTTGCTATGGTGTTACTATGGTATTTCGATCTTGTTCTTTGGTGCGGAGTACGTTCAAGTTCTTCAGCTGCGAAGGCATGGCCAAGCGACAACCGGACAAGAAAGCTTAGGGACAAAAGAAGGCCAGCAGAACCTGCTTTCAGTAGCAGTCGCATCGATCGATGAGCCCTCGTTTCATTTCGATGAGAAAAGTGGCGAAGCCTATCGAGTTGCAATAACTACCGAATCACTCGTGGACAAGCAACGGCCGCGTCGATCTTCTGACGTTTGGTGAACTGTTAGTCGCTGAAATTACTCGTTTTACAACAAGGTTAGTTGCGAATGTCGAACGAATCCGCTGGAAATTTGATCAGCATTGGAACTGATATCATCGAATGCGTTCGTATTGCCCAGATGATTGAAAAGCACGGCGAAGTATTTCTTCAACGAGTCTTCACTCAAAAAGAAATCCAATATTGCTCCTCAAGGAAGGCAGCCACGCAGCATTACGCGGGGCGTTGGGCCGCCAAGGAAGCTGTCTTAAAAGTGCTTGGTACAGGCTGGGCAAAAGGTATACAATGGACCGACGTGGAGATTGTGAACGAAGTAACTGGGGCCCCCACGTTGCACATGACAGGCAAAGCAGCCGAGATTGCAAAGCAGCGGGGTATTCGAGAGGTTCTGATCACGATCTCGCACTGTCGAGCGTATGCAACCGCGTTCGCAACGGGCTTAACCTGATTGCTTCGATGTCGGTTCCGATTGATCTCTCCCATAATGTTCCTGCCGAAGAAAGAACTTGATGATGCCTTTCACCCGTCGAATGCTGGTTCCTATGTTGTCGCTTATGGCATTGCTGGCCACGGTCCAGGCTTCAAAATCGCAGGAAGCCAAAGAGACGAAACCAGCCACTGCCGACAAGAAGGATCCGGCAGTCCAATGGACTCCGTTGCTCCAATCGGATTCGCTTGAAGGTTGGCAATCTACCAATTTCGGTGGTGAAGGAGAGGTTGAGGTTGAAGAGGGCGTATTGACGATGCGATCCGGGCAACCGTTGACAGGGATCCATTGGAAAGGGAAAGAGTTCCCAAAAGAGAACTTTGAGATGCGTTGGTCCGCAAGAAGAATGGATGGTAGCGATTTTTTTGCTGGCGTTACCTTTCCCGTGGGAGATCAACACGCAACCTTTATTTGTGGCGGTTGGGGTGGAGGCTTGGTTGGCCTTAGCAGCATCAACGGCAACGATGCATCTGAAAATCAATCCGCGAGCTTTATGAGCTTTAAGAACAAGCAGTGGTATGCCTTCCGTGTTCGAGTGGACGCAACGCATGTCACAGCATGGATTGACGATGAACAAGTCTTTCAAGTGGAACGCGAGGGGACGAAGTTTTCCTTGCGAGCCGAAGTGCTTAAGTCCCGTCCATTGGGTTACTGCGCGTTTCAATCTAAAATTGAAGTCAGGGACTGGGGCTTCCGCGTTCTAGAGTAAATCAGCTTGGACAAAAGCAATACAGAATGGACCGCTCGGCTCATTGGGCAGCCTTGAGGCCGACTGCGCGCAAATTGCATGCCGGATAATCGGTACAAGGCTTTTATTCCCCCTTGGGACCTTTTCCAGCCGGGTATCTAGTAACGGTTCTGAGCTGAATCGCTTTCTTCTTGGTTACTATGCATGAACATGAGATCCAAAAGCGAACGAGCGATTTGGGTTCAGACATCCGTTCTGGAAGTAGACAGCCGAGGTGTATCGTACCTATTATTTATTTTCTTCTGATTCCTTCGGCCCTGCTGTCAGCGCCCTTGCGGGACTGGTTGGCGGTGACGCCCCGTAGCAATACAAACATGATTGCTTGGGAAGCCGTCTACGCTCTCGTAGCCGCCCTCGTCTTGTTCTGGAGCTTTGCCATTTTTGCAAGATGGCTTGTGGTTGCGAATAGGTTGTTTGGTCGCTCGAACCAGCATGGTTCTGGAAAGAGTTTGGATCTGCTTGGGAATGGACCAGTACTCTTAGTATGGTTTTGGTGTGTTATCCAGCCCGTCTTTATCGTGTCTTCGGGCTGGCTCGAGTGCGTCGAAACATTCGTCGATGGCCAGGCAATGCGCAGCATGAGCTTGATTCTCATGTTGCTGCCTTCGTTGGTTGTTTTATTTTGCATTGAGCTAGGGCGATTGGTTGGCAATTCCCAATCGTCTCATACGAACACAGACCTAAGTCGGCTGAATCTGTTGATGAAACATTTTTGGGTACATTCGATTTACACATGGCTACTTCCCTTTACGACTGGAGTTTTGGTGGCGGGTGTTGTTGATGGTTCCATGCTTGTTTCAAATTGTTTTCTAAGCCTTGGGCTGAAGGGTTCAGTCATAGTCGCACTTGTTTTTTCGATCATGGCGACGGTTCTGTCCCCGCAACTGTTCGTAATGCTTCTACGAGTGTCACCGATCGACTCATCGATTGAAACGCGAGTTCAGCAGGTTTGGCGTCTTGGAAGCAACCGTCTGCCGAGGATACTTCATTGGCCCACCGGCTGTCGCGTTGCTAATGCTGCGGTAGTAGGCATGATTGGCTGTGGCCGAAAGCTGCTTCTTACAGATGCCCTTTTGCAGCTTTTAACCGATCGAGAATTGGAAATGGTGGTACTGCATGAACTGGCTCACTGCGTCCGTTTTCATGCATGGATTCGAATATTGCCTACCTTGGGAACGATAGGACTTTTGCTTATCGCCATGCAATTGGCAAGTGGAGTGCTGTTGAGCATGATTGGCGTCGTTCTTTTTGGGGCTTTTCTGGCAGGATTGATTGGTGTTTGTTGGTGGACAGAGTTTGATGCCGACCGAATTGCAATCAAGCTGGGCGCCATGCGAGACATGGCACGCCAGGACCAAAACGCACTTTTGAATTGCGAGGCACATAGACGTAGCGCTGACGAATTGATCCTGGCGTTGCGTAAGGTCTACGGCGAAGGAAATCTGCGGCGATCAAGCTGGATGCACCCTAGTTGCGAGCGACGAATGGCCGCAATTCAACTGAGAGTAGCCACAAGCCCAGCTTCTGTGGTTGAAATCGTCCGAGCGGACGCTTAAGCTGGGTAGTGTCTTTCCGTTCCTCTAATAGCCATTATGCCAATCGAATTTCAATGTACCGCCTGTTCGAGAACGCTGCGTGTTCCGGATGGAACCGGCGGAAAATTTAGTCGATGCCCCGGTTGTTCCGAGCGTCTACAGATCCCAGATTTTAACGAACCAAGCGATGTGGGTTCTGTTTTGGGGCGTCAAGGAGTTCCGTGTCCAAAGTGCCGTGCAACCTTGGAATGCGACTTATCTTTGGATGGCACTCGAGGGTGCTGCAAAAGTTGTGCTCATGTCTTTACGATTCGTTTCCAAGCGGATTTGCAGGATGTGCTGGAAGACGATTCGATTTTCCCATTTGCATGCCCTAGATGCAAACAGTTGTTTGAAGGGACGCC
>CAITIF010000086.1 GCA_903892365.1 uncultured Pirellula sp.
CCGCGAACCCAAGCCGAAGTCCTGCAATCGCATGCAACTTGGTTAAAGATCTAAGCACGATCAGATTAGGGCGATCCGCATGGATCACCGTCGATAACGATTCTGTGAACTCGATATAAGATTCGTCGATGACGAACAATGTACGCGGGAAGCTATCAAGCCAATGAAGAAGATGGTCCGGAGGGATCGATCGCCCTGTGGGATTGTTGGGATTGCATAACCAAACTAACTCTGGCTTGTTCTTTTCCAAAGCCTGTAAAACGCGTGAAGGTGAAACAAGAAACTGTTCCGATGGGTCGCTACGCAGCTCAGTGACTTGGCATCCCTGAAGCTTGCAAACGCGTTCGTATTCGGAAAACGTCGGTCCCAACACTAAAACATGCGAGTTACCATTCAGGAACGCACTTGCCACCAAATGGATCAATTCACTGCAACCATTGCCAATCATGACTCGGTTGGCATCAAGCCCGCAAACACGCGATATCACCCCTACAAGCTCCGCGGATTCGCGATCTGGATATCGATCGATTCTGGCCTTCTGTAAAGACTCATGCACCGATGGTGAAGGGCCTTCAGGCAGGATGTTCGAGCTAAAGTCGATCACCTTGTCAGGGTCGATCCCTAATGCTGCTAGTTCCGCAAAGTTGATGCCACCATGGTACGCTTCGGGCAACGGAAGTCGTTCTTGATTCATCGCCACCAAGCTACCCATACAAGGATGCAAACGCAAGGAAGTAGGTTAAGCCAAGTGACAGCCCAAAGAAGTTGAATGGAATCATGAATCGAATGGTAGGACGGTAATGGCAGTCCCTGACCAAGTCGATAGTGCCCAACTTTTTCAAGCTCAACACCCAGGACTCCTGCGGCAGCACTCATAGGATGCCCTGCGTTGGGACTTGCTGTCTTGGAATGATCGCGCCACCAGACCCGAAATCCGCTCGCATCGGTCTGCCTTCGCATGCTCTTAGAAAACAAGGCTGCAACCAAGATCAGAATGGCGGTGATTCGAGCCGGAATCCAATTCAGTACGTCATCAAGTCGAGCTGCCGATTTGCCTAACCACTCTAGTTCCGCCGTTCGGTATCCCAACATTGCATCGCTTGTGTTCACAAAGCGATACACCAGCGCACCCGGCAAGCCTGCCAAGGAATAGAATAACAGGGGAGCAACGACGGAATCACTGGTATTTTCAGCCACGGATTCGATCGTCGCGGCTGCGAGCTGGGCTTCATTCAATTGGCTAGTGTCACGACTGACTAAATGATACGCAACCTCGTGCCTTCCCAAAGCAACGTTTCCAACCTTCAATGCGGCAAAAACTTGGTTCGCCGCATTGGATAGGGATCGAGCACTGAAGGCGCAATTCAGAATCGCCGCCTGAACAATTACATTCAGAGCGACAGGAAGTTTTTGACATCCCACTTGCAATAGATATCCGATGCAAAACATCACGACAACCGACCCAGCGATCAACAACAATCCGTACAAGAACGGAAATATACGCCCCGTTTTTGGTGCGTTGCGTCTTCCGCATGCGATCCAGTTTCCCATCCATGCAACGGGATGAAAACGGTTCGGCGGATCCCCTAAAAACATATCGAAGAGCATTGCAACCAGAATCACAGCCAAAGGTATCCCAATGTTCCCGAAGTCAACTATCATGTCGACTTCCCCTGATGCTTGACAGCACGACTCATGGTTCCAGAGCACGGAACCACCAACGGAGTTCCGTGCATGGGATGCTTCATGATGGCAACTTCGATCGAAAAAGCCCTGCGAATCAGGTCGGTTGTCAAAACTTGATCCGGTGGTCCAATTGCAATCAGTTCGCGATTGGCCAGCAAAGCCAAGCGGTCTGCAAACATGGCCGCTTGGTTAAGATCATGCAACGTCGTCACGGTGATAAGTTTGCGATCGTGTGTGAGATTCCGTACGCGTTCCAGGCAATCGTGTTGGTACTTCAGATCGAGCCCCGAAGTTGGTTCATCCAGTAGCAGTACGGAGGCATCCTGAGCCAGCGCGCGAGCGAGAATCATTCGTCGCCATTCTCCACCGGAGATTTCGTGGACGCTACGGTTCTGGAATTCCGTCAACCCAGTCGAGCTCAGAGCCTGGTCAATGATCGAACGATCGTTGTTGTTGAGTGGCATGAGCCAACCGCAATGTGGAGTGCGTCCCAAGGAAACCACGTCGTAAACCGTGAGCGAGGCACCGCGATTCTCATGCTGCGGCATCATGGCCAGTTGCTGAGCCAGCCCGCGTCGCGACAGCTTGGTCAGTGGTTTTGCGTCTAAGAAAATCTCGCCTGAAGTTGGCTTAAGATGCCTTGCGAGCGTTTTCAACAGTGTCGTTTTCCCTGCCCCATTTGCCCCGAGAAGAGCAAGCATCTCACCAGGTTTCAAATGCATCGACACATGCTCAAAAACGGGTCGATCGGCATACGAAAAATGAAGCTGGTGGGTAGACAGGTCCGACATCTTACACTCTTCCCGCTGTCTTGCTGGACAAAAGCAAACTCAAGAAGAATGGACAACCGAGCATCGCAGTCACAATGCCAACTGGAAGTTCGGCAGGTGCCACCACGGTTCGCGCGATCGCGTCCCCTACCACCAGAATGATCGCGCCAACACAGCTGCTCATGGGAATCAACCAACAATGCTTGGCGCCGATCAAGAGCCTAGCAATCTGCGGGGCAATCAATCCGACAAATCCGATGATTCCTGCAGCCCCCACCGCTGATGCCGTCAACAAACTCGCGCCCACAATCATCAGCATTCGAAATTGCATCAGGCTTAGTCCAAGCGACTGCGATACAGAGTCCCCCAAGAGGAAGGCGTCCATTTGGCGAGCAAGTCCCCAAAGCAAAAGAAACCCCACTGGGGCAGCAACGATTGTCACCCGCACCACGCTCCAATCGCTTCCTGCCAACGACCCCATCAACCAAGATAAAATCACGATGGCTTTTTGGTCGTTGAGAAACATTAACAACGACACGATCGCATTGGTCATGCTGCTGATCGCAATCCCCGCCAGCAGCAAGGTAAGCGCAGATGCATGCCGTCCAAGCGAACCTACAACGAAAACTACAAGA
>CAITIF010000087.1 GCA_903892365.1 uncultured Pirellula sp.
CGTGCAACTCATCTTCTTACCTTGCTGCTGCGGCGGTGATTCAATCTTACCGACTTCAGACAAGGTTGCGATAACCGACTCCATGATGCGACGGCCTTCTTCAACGTGAGCCATTTCACGGCCCTTGAAGATCACCGATACAAGCACTTTATCCTTATGTTGCAAGAATCCTTTGGCTTGTTTCACTTTGAATTCGATATCGTGGTCGCCAGTTTTCGGACGAAGACGAATTTCTTTGGTCTTGGTTTGGTGGGTGTGAGCTGCGCCAGCTCGCTTCTTGTTTTTCTCGTATTTGTATTTGCCGAAATCCATGATTCGGCAGACGGGTGGCTTTTCGGTCGGAGCCACCTCGACTAAATCCAATCCAAAATCCCGAGCGCGGGCAATGGCTTCTTCTGTAGGAATAACCCCAAGTTGCTTTCCTTCTGGATCAATTACGCGAACTGGGGATGTTCTAATTTGGCCATTGATTCTCGTCTGAGGCTGAGTCCGGTCGATTGCAAAACCCTTTCGTGAAAACGTAACGTCCCATCGTCTGTCCTTACAATGTGGGGATCGGACGAATGATCCCAGGAGTACAATGATTCAGTTTATTTCGCGCCACGTCAACCATAGTGTGCATTTTTCCGCACAAAATGGCACTAGATGGGGCAGCGAAACACCAATAAGTGGTTATGGGCCCCAACCAACCACTTGACGAACCGCCTCAGCGTTGGCACCATACCAACCTCGATTTCCAGCCAATTCGACGAAGTTTTTGGCGCGATTTGTCAAAATAGGCAATCTCACTTACAGGTAGCTTGCGGATTCTGATAGCCAACTCGCCCGAAACTACCCCTTTTGGTGAATGGATTTTCCTCTATATCGTCGTAACGTGAACCGGGTCTAGAATGGCTCAGCTGTCACGGTATGGCAGTTCCGACAGTCAGTTACGACAGTCCGTTATGTCGGAAAAGAGATAAAGGTTATCCTGGCTTTTGGCCGAAATCGGATGAGTGGTCGGGACAGTGACTGCAACTCAGTATTCCTTCCGCCGGTGTTATCGGCGATCGCGAACGACGGGTCTGCTCAAGTATTGTCCTTAGTACCATGGCACCCCATTGGACACTCGGTATAATAAGCCGAAGCTTTCGATGAGAGTTGCCAGTATGGAATCGCAAATCCTGTAATGGGATCTGCACAAAACGTCGGGCGGTTAGCTCAGTTGGTTAGAGCGCAACGTTGACATCGTTGAGGTCACTGGTTCGAGTCCAGCACCGCCCACTTTTTTTCTTGCTCTCGATTTGCACATGACAAGCAAGTTCTCTTTTGCTGACTTCTTCAGCTTTGATCTCAAACGACAAGCTCGCTCTAAACTCCGTCGCAACTGTCGTACGACACTCTTCAGATTGCAGCCGACATTCACGCACGCGTCATGGTTCGATGCCTAGCCAACGGACTAGCCTGCTTGCGTTGCACACCATCGAGCTGGATTACATGCAGCGATTACGATTCGTTGAACTCACCGAGAGCGCGCGAAAGATTCGTATCATGAGCGGAGCGTTAGGCGGTACAACACGCTGGAGCAGCGTATCTCCAGTATTCATTGGCGGGCTTGTCTCACGTTGTTGCCGCAAGATCATTGCTTTAGCAAGCTTATCGGCATGATGGGAGTGCATCGGCTTGGTATTGAGAAAAGCCTTCCATTGAGCGACTACAGCCACCATCGATCGTGAGACAGATCGGTGGGCCGTTTTGCCTTAATCGCAACCATTGATTCGGAAAGCGGTCGTTGGTTGCCATGTCGATTTTTTGCCATACTTCGTCGCCGGCTGCCCCAAGTTGAGCGAGCGATTGAGAACCAGTTTACAAGCCACTGTGAACGACTTCATTGCAACGGAATGCTCAGCTTTCCATCACCGCCAAAGCGGTCCCCATATGCTGATTCACGTTGTAACGAGCCTCGTCAAAATTGTGTTTGGCGTAGTCATAGAAAACGAACGGTCCATCGGATTTTTGACCTTTGTGCCGGATGCTCGCGAGCGATTAGAACAAGCTCCCTAAATCCAAGCCAGCAGCCGCCTCCCACACCCCGACCATCGTTGCCTAGAAACAACTCCCTACGATCTTCGAAACCGATACGATCGTTAGTTTCAGCTCGTCATTTGCCGTCGACCGACCCTTAATTTCATCAACGGTTCAAATTAGGATTCGAGCCTTGGACTTTGAAAAAACCAGCTGAAAAATCGACATATCTGGCAAACGTACCCCGCCAATTCCTGGAAGTAACACCCGTTGATTAGAATCCCCCCTGACAGTTTGGTTGCTAAGTCCCAAATTCACAACAAATATTGCGGAAATTGACTGCCCAATTCGATCCGGAGACTAGACAATAAAGGCGACGTGTCTATCGTTCCTGTAGTGAATCGCGGATCTGAAATTCGGATCGCATGAGAGGCCGTTAAGGCTGGTTTCGGAGGATCGCCTCCAACCGTTTTTCCATACCGCACACGTTACCGACGGATGAGACCAAGTACCATGGCAACGATACCTTCGAATTCCCTATCCAATACACTTCCCGATATTCAATCGACGGGAGATCGACGTAAAGTCGCTATCGATAAAGTGGGAGTGAAGGGAGTACGATATCCGATTGTTCTCCGAACTCCCGGCAACGGTAAAGGAACAGGACAACTACATACCGTTGCGACGGTGAATATGTATGTCGCTCTTCCACACGATGTGAAGGGAACTCATATGTCGCGATTCGTGGAAGTGCTCAACGAGCATCAC
>CAITIF010000088.1 GCA_903892365.1 uncultured Pirellula sp.
CCCTGTTGGCCCTGACCCTGTTGGCCCTGACCCTGTTGGCCCTGACCCTGTTGGCCCTGACCCTGTTGGCCCTGACCCTGTTGGCCCTGACCCTGGGCATCATCAACCCCTTCGTTGCCCCATCCCCAATCGCTGGCCTTGAGATCGAGTCGACTGGTTATTCGAAAGGGGAACTGCATCGATAGGATCGTTCCAGTTGGGAATGGGACGAGCCAAAGCAAGCCTGTCACACACAGAGCACTGAGGAAGCCGATACTTAGCCAACGAATTGCAAATGGAGATTCCATGGGAACCCCTCGCTCCCGCAAATACTTTCTTAGAGAAAGCAATGAAATCAAAGTCATCAAGCACAAGGAACAGAAAAGGTAAATCATCAAATACCCGAAAGCGAGCTTTCGATCGGAAGAGTTCTGTATTCCAAATTGCCCGATCCCAAACAATGGAATGGCAACCAACGCAAAGTACAGAACCCATACTCCAGGATTGTGCTTTCTTGTTTTGGCTGTCGAGTTCTTGGTGAGATCCTGCTCGTTTCGCTCACTGTGCACGAGCCCCAAGGATTGAAGGATCCCAACGCCCGAACTGAGGGTGCGTTCGTCGATCATGGTGCAATCAAACGTAATACGATCCGCGAGATAGGCAACCATTGCTAATAAAACGATCAAGATGATGAAACTGGTCGCAGCAGCAAGGCCTTGCACCACGAAAAACTGTGGTGCTACAAACAGAGTTGCTAACGCAAGGGCCAGCATATAACCAAATGCAAGGGTGCGACTTTGCTCGATAGCAATCCTGGCGACAAAGACAGAAGCGAGCGTGTAGAGTCCCAGAATCCACATGAGTCGTTGTCGAAAGGGACCGTCGTAACAAACCGTGAGCACAAAATAGACGAGCGAACCGATCATGCCGATAATGAAAATCGGAGCGATGGATGCAAGCGAAAAATCAAGACTGTTAGGCTTGATCCTTTTGCTCTCGGCTTGAATCTCGCTCATGACTACTCCGCTTTCGAAGTCACTACACGCAGGATCTCTTGCTCGCGTCTAGAGAGCAACTTCCCTTGCCACGGAATCACTTTGGCATACAACCAAAAGCTAAATCCAACCCAGGGGACCGACAATAGCAATGCAATGGGGAACCAACGACTTACGACAACGGCTTGATCCAGCAACCATTCCAGGCCTAATGGCATGAGCGTAAAGCCAACGATGATAGGCATAAACATCGATAGTCCCATGTTGGTCATGAGCGGTATAAAGTTAAGCTGTTGTGGTTGGATACTGCCCGCGGCCAAAGCAAAAGGGGTCAAGATGGACATCAAGTTCATGAGCAAGCAAAATGTGGGTAACATGGCCGCTGTTAGAAGTATCGCACAAAATAGTTTGTCGAATGGGAGTCCGAAGTAGAAGCTAACGGCGGTCGCTAGAAAGCCGGATTGAATCAGTAGAAAAGGGGCAATCGCAATGTTTCTCGCCTGCAGAATTCTGTCGCGACGAATCGGTGACAGTACGAATGCTCGAAAGCCCGCTCGGTCAAATCCGAACTGATTGCTGATCAAGCCAGCAGCCATCAACATCGTAACCGCCGACGCCACCACGACCAATCCCGCCTTCAGTTCGTCAACGGGAGGGATCTTCCAGGCTTGGAGAGCCCCGAACAAAATGAATGGCGAGACAAAGGGTAGCAGCAAATACAATTTTACTTCTGGGGCTCGCAGCATGGATTGCCAAGTCAAACCCAGAACGGCATTCGTTTCATCATGCAGTCCCGGCAGACCGAATTCAATCCATCTCGATCTACGAGCTGTAGTCAACTTGCCCAGGGCCAAATCTTTTTTGGCATGTCGAGAACTGGTAGCCGCGCGAGCGTCGGTTTCACCTTTGTAGAATCGCATGGTCGCAAGGTAGTTGCTTCGCAAAGATAGCCAAGCTACCAACAGCATCATCGGTGTAAGCCAAAGAACGTGAAAATTGCCGGACAGAATGGAATCAATAC
>CAITIF010000089.1 GCA_903892365.1 uncultured Pirellula sp.
GAGTCATTTGAATGAAGCTGTGCGAATCGTTGGCTGCAACCGTGTTGAGAATTTTCGCTAAGCCAGCTACGTCAGACTCCTTCATGAAGGCTCCTTCGTTAGCTTTCGCATTGCGAATTGTGTCGGTAATCATTTCGGCATCCGAGGCAAAAATAAAGTAACCGTCAACGATCGAAATCGCCCATTGGTCCAGGAGGGGTTGTTCCTCGTCGGATAGCATCTCTTTCTCAGCCGAGTCGTCTTTGTCGAAATCCAATTCCACTTCTTCTTCAGAATCATTCTTGATTCGCCAGACTCGGAATCCTTCAATATCTATAGGGGTCGCATTCGGTTCCGACTTGCCGTATTTTTCTAGTACTTTGGGTAGCTTTTGGTCTGGATCGTTGAGCTTCAAAAATACCATCGACCGTTTGCTGAGTGGCCCGATGGGCTTCACGATTTCCGTAACAACATGGAATTCGGACGAAGTGTAGGGAAGCACATCTTTGATGATATCGATTTGAGGACCATTGGGGTCGGTTCGGATCCCGTCGGTCACGGCTTTGAAAGTGTCTTTGCCAACGTATGCATCAACAATCCCATCAAACTTTGGGAATGCATCTTTCAGGTTCCATGAAAAGGAAAGTACGGATGCTGACTCTTTGTTGATCCAGGAGGGTGGAATCAATTTATCCAAATTGGGGAAATCGAGAATTTGTACGGACCGCGAAAGTGGCGGAGTCGCCATGACGAATCCATTGTGGAAGAAATCGAACGAGTCGCTCGAAATCTGAATATTTCCAGCGACGCATTGTATTCCTGCGAAGCCTTCCCCTTCTAGGATTTTCAAGACGTCGGCTTGGTTGTTAGATGGCTTCCCAGAGATCGAGCGAAGTAATTTTGCAAATCCGATTGGGCGTACAAAGTATTCGATTTCTGGCTCTTCGCCATCGTTGTTGATTTTCGACTGTACCGACTGGAATAACGTAGAATCAGCCAGCGAGTTCTTCCTGGAACCATCCTGTGCTTCAATCAATTCTTTGATGGTCAAAAAATCGTCAGTCGCAATCATTTGGTCTTTGGAAAGCGCATAGTACGATTCCCGAGCGCGCGGTTCGCCTGCGATTTTGGGAGTGAGGTACTGGGTAACCATTGTTCCAGAAACATCCAGCGATTTTGCTACAGCTCCTTTCGACTGAAGCTGCGAGTCGACTTTCTTCAAAAAGTCTTGTGCTGGTGCATCTCGACCTGCCACATCCATGATGAGAGCTACGGAGAATGGCTTCTCAGCAATCGAAGGACGGACAATCCAAGCGATGGCCGATTGGCCGCCGGCGATATCGCCTAAATCATCGAAATCAAGGCTCAACTGCAAACCCGCTTCCTGAAGTCGCCCCTGAATCTCTTGGTTTTGACCATCCCAAAACGGTTTCATCCTTGGATCCGCGGCTAGCTTTCCAAGTTCTGTGCGATTCCAGGCATTCAAAAATCGCCCGGAATCCGGCAGAACCACCATCGCTTGCGTTTCCTCCGGCAACATTTTCGCTGCGGGCGTTAACGGCTTATCGTTGATGGCGAATAGGCTCCGCTCTTGGAAGCCGACCAACGACATGGCCAAGATCCAGCCTGCCGTAAAAATGCTTTTGAGAAGCGAGCCAAGCATTTGGCAAGGTGGACGCGAACTCGTAGAGTTAACCAATTCGGGATGAAGGCTCATGCGTGGTTGCGTAGGGTAGAAAGGATTGAGGATCAACGAAACGAACTAAGGACCATGCTTTCGCACCATCTTGTTGTGTCAAAAATGGGGCGAAAGGAGAATGGCCAGTTGGTGTCAAACCGTGTATCGTATCGCAAATTGACGCGTCAAGGGAACCCTGTTTTCCAGGTTCCTGCCCCTCCAAGTACCCCAAAACCAAGCAAAATGGTTCCCCATTCATGGCCAAAGACGAAGAAGTACTGGTAATTCCTGCACTTTTGCTCGACCAACTAGGGCCTTTTTCAGGCTTTCAACCCAACGTAGAACGTTACCTCCCTGCTATTTTGGACCGAGCGAACCAGTCGTTTCGGCCTCGAAGTTTGGTGGAATCCGACCCTTCCTTCAAACAACTGATACCCTACGTGATCTTGGAATGCAGCGACGCTAATGAAAGCCGCATTTTTCAGTACACACGTGGGAAAGGGCAAGGCGAAAAACGACTGCATGCGTTCCGGTCCATCGGCATCGGCGGCCATATCTCCGTCGAGGACGCGGAAGGGGACGATTGGTACAAGAATGGAATGCAGCGAGAACTGGACGAAGAGGTCCTGATCGAATGCAGTGGCCAACAACGGATCGTTGGACTCATTTACGATGATTCGTCGGAAGTGGGACGAGTTCACTTGGGGGTCGTTCACATCATGCAACTAACCTGCTGCAAAGTCCAATCGAAAGAAGATCAGCTCGAAGCAAGCGGTTTTCAAAGCGTCGACCAGATCAAGTCGGATATTGAAAATTACGAAACCTGGTCCCAGTTGTGCATCAAACATCTCTACATGTAATTTACTCGAATCTACTTTAACTGAGTATCTAAGTTACCATGACCTTAGCAAACCTTGAACAAATCCAAGCTTTGATCCCGCACCGAAAGCCTATGCTGTTGGTGGACGAAGTTGTCGAGCAGTCTGAAAAACACATTGTTTGCCATAAGACATTTTCAGCGGACGAGTTTTTCTTACAGGGACATTTTCCAAACTTCCCATTGGTTCCGGGCGTCATCCTTTGTGAATGCTGTTTGCAAAGCGGTGCGATCTTGTTGAGCCAATTCACACCCAACGATGGATCGGTCCCTGTTGCGACTCGAATTGACGGAGCCAAGTTCAAGCGGATGGTGCGCCCTGGAGAAACGATCGAGATTCATGTCACACTCAATGAAGTGGTATCATCCGCGTATTTCATGACAGGCAAAGTAACTGTCGATGGAAAATTGGCCGCTCGATTAGACTTCGCATGTAGCGTCGCAAAGCCGCAGTAACCATCACCTTTCGACCTGAACAAAACGCCCGTCGCGCAGCGGAACTCCCATTTTTATCGGTTCGATTCTCATGACATCCACCAATGGCCCCCTCTCTTGGAAGCTTCGTACTTCCACATCACGAAGTACTCTTAGCTGCGATGCGACTATCCTAGCGGACAATCCGAAGCAAAAAACTGACTCTAGGCACGAACAGATCGAATGTCGCAACGGCTCGCTGGAATGGAAGCAAATTGTTCTTCAAGACGGCAAGTCGGCAGGCCTGGAGTGTCTTACGATCAACACGGGCGCGGTAGAGGTAACGATCCTGCCCGACCGTGGAATGGGCCTTTGGAAATGCTGGGCGAACCATCTGGAACTGGGCTGGCAAAGCCCCGTTGCCGGCCCTGTCCACCCAAATCTCGTGCCGGTACATGATGCAACGGGTATCGGCTGGCTCGAAGGTTTTGATGAGCTCCTAGTACGTTGCGGCTTGTATAGCAACGGCGCACCCGAATTCCATGCCAACGGTACCGTTCGACATCCATTGCATGGTCGGATTGCCAATCTGCCGGCAAGCGATCTTGAGATCACCGTAGATGCTGAAAACGGAATTCTAGACGTGGTGGGAGTTGTTAGTGAAGCACGTTTTCTTATTTACTCGTTGGAGCTGCAGACTCGGTATCGATTTCGTGCAGGCAGTCCCGTAATCGAAGTAACCGACATCGTGACGAACTGCTTATCAAAGCCAGGGTCAATGCAAATGCTGTATCACATCAACCTTGGCGACCCGATCGTCGAAGCCGGAGCTACCATCCACGCGCCGATACGCAACATGATGCCCCGCGACGCCCGGGCCAAGGAAGGTATCGACCATTGGAATGTTTGCGAGGCTCCTGCTTCGGGCTTCCAAGAACAAGTGTATTTGATTACCCCTGCTGCTGATGCACAGGGCTGGTCGGAGGTGATGCTTTCCTCTGCCGATAGGTCCTTGGGATGTTCTGTTCAGTTTGATACGCAGACATTGCCTTATCTGAATGTTTGGAAAAACACCGCCGCTCGAGAAGACGGTAATGTTGTTGGGCTTGAACCCGCGACTGGATTCCCAAACCCTCGATCGATCGAAGAAGAGCAAGGTCGCGTTGTGCAACTTGCGGCAGGCGAATCAAAAGCCTTTCAATTGCGATTCGTGCCCCTTGCAAACCCACAGGAAGTCGCTCAGGCCAAAGCTCGTATCGATGCGATAACGGGGCGAGCCAAGTAGCACGTAGTCAGCCACGCAGCCAAACAAAACCGAGCTTCGCGCAAAAGCGAAAAAATAGTTTGGCAAGTGTAACACAGGCCACCCTCTAGCCGTAAAACTGATGGAATCAAGAGCCATGTCTGGCTCTTGAGCTCAATACACAAGTGAGGGGATCGATGATGCAAAATCGTATTTGGAGAGCGATTGGATTAGCGCTTTTACTAGTTTTCAGTGCGAGCGCAGTTGCCCAAGATTCGATCAGCGTTCCTGCTGATTCAAAATTTGTAATGCAAATCAATTTGCAGGCATTCAAGAACTCCAAGGTGGGCGCGACCTTGTTTGAGATCGCGAAGAAGGCAGCCATGGAGGAGGTCGGTAAGAATCTGGATTCCAAAGGCTTCTCTGGCGACAAGATTCAAGAAGTCCTTGGATTGGATCCTTTCGAGGAGATTCAAAGTATTATTCTGTGTGCCTCCGATTACGAGAATCCGGAGAACAGTTTACTGGCAATGGTACGTCTCAAGAAGACTACGGGAAACATCGAAGGTCTACTGTTGGCGATTCCCGGTTACGAACAGTCGGAGCACGGCAAATATCCAATCCATAGCGCGGCGCCTGACAATGACGAAAAGGTGTATGGTGCAATTCACAAAGACATATCAGGGGATCATACGCTTGTCCTTGGTGCAAACCGCAATGCAGTTACAGGCTTACTGGATAGTCTCGACGCAAAGAGCACCGAATCCAAAGCGATGAAGTCGGTCGGACTTCAGTCTGACCGCAAGCTGATTGCGCACATGCAATTGATGGAATTTCCCACCAAGCAACTGGGCGAGGGGCCGCAGAAAAATATTGCGGCCATGTTGAACTCCTTGATCATGACCATTTCGGAAGAGGACGATGAATTGGAAGTACGTGGTGTTATGCAAACCAATACGGAGAAGATGGCGGAACAGATCAAGCAATCCGTTCAGGGATTGGTCGCAATGGCTGAACTTGTAATCTCTATGGACGATGAGGAGCAAGGCGAAGACGCTAAGCAAGTTATTCAGTTCGTGAAGAGTATGAAGGTGGTTCAGGAAGGCGCTTCGGTCAGCCTGAAGCTCCGGTTCCCATCCACCGACATCGCCGAAATGATCAAAAAGGAAGTGGAAGGCAATTGAATCCTTCCGAGTCGAAAGTAACTACAGCCCTGGCTGATTTGAAAGGTGTCGAACCTAACGAACTGGTTCGACGCGTTCTCGCTGGCTGCACGGATTCCTCGACCGAATTGGTCCATCGCTTCACACCGCGACTGCTCATTCTATTGGAGCGTCGCTTACCGGGTGGCAGATCGGATGCCGAGGACATTGCTCAGGAAGCGCTGGCGAAGGCTTTCCAGAGTCTCGATCGGTTCGACTCGAAGTATCAATTCTCAACGTGGCTTTATACGATCGCAATCCGGCAAGCGACTGATTTTCTTCGTAAAGAAAAGAAACGTCCTCGGTGGCAATCTATGAATACGATCGAATCGGACCTGCCCGCAAAGCATGATCTTGCTTTATCGGACAAATCCGAAGTCCTAGCCGATGTTTGGAGCGTTGCTCGTTCCATTCTGATAGAATCGCAGTATGTTGTTTTGTGGTTGAAGTATGGCGAAGGCCTCTCCATCCAGGAAATTGCAGAAGTGCTCAAGAAGACACAGATCGGAATCCGAGTTCAATTGCATCGCGCTCGGAACCGACTTTCGAAGGAGATTCATCGCACGGATCGCGAGCGTTCGAACCATCTTAGGGTGGAGCCATTGTCATCATGATTCGATCACTTGCAAAAACCTTAATCCAGTACTGCTACGACTCCAACCAGGTATCCCTGCAGCAACCCAATAGCGCGACTGACAAACTCCCGGGATGGTTGCGAAAATGGACCGATTCAGATTCCGAATTGCGAAGATTTGAGCTGGAGCTCCAATGTTTAGAACGTTCGCTCGTAAGCCAGGCGAAAAACTTTGTGTCTAGTGGACTTGTTGCCAGATCGCTGGACAACATCGATTTGCCTTGCGTACCGACACGCACTAGCGCATCAGCCTTCAGTCCATTGCTTCTGGCCTCGCTTGCAGCAGGACTCGTATGCATCCTCTTGGCGTCAGGATGGTTCCTGTCCCAATATTCCGTAAGGAAGCCTAGCGATCACGGTTCATCCATCCTAGCCAATGGAATGGAAATAGAGGCCGATCAAGCGAGGGATAGCAAGAATCGCGAGCGATGGATGCTCTCTACCTTGGACACTACGAAGCGACTTGCAGCGGATTTGCGCAGTAAGAGCGAGTTAGTAAACGATTCCGTGGTTGTGGCTCAGCGAACCATCCTTAAAAAGGGCGAGCATGCCAAAGAGATTGGCCTAGATGGTCTCAAGTTCGTCGCTCAAAGGCTACCAGTAGCCACCGTCCGCATGTTGGGAATGAACGCCAAGAAAGTCGACAAGTAGATCGGTTGGCTCCTGAGATCGGATTATTCACAAGGATCCGAATGTCTCCAGGACACTAACAGCGACACCGTTTTTTGCAGGGAATTCGCATCTTCGCTTGTAGCAGAAGCTCAAGTAAAAGCCTCAGGACTGCAGCAGGGGCAGAATTCTGCGTTAGCATTTGGTTCCTTCTCCGGCTGTTTAAAGATGGTAAAATGGGGATGAGGTTGCTGTTGCCCCATGAGGAATTATCAGGAAGTGTCTGCATGAAACGTCAAGTAATTAAATCGCTCTTTCTACTGGTGATGCTAGCCATAGGCTGGCCTTGCGTAGTAAGCGAGGCGGTAGCACAACTTGATTCCTTTGGTTTGAACGGATTCGATTCACCCAGCGGAGCTCCCATCTCTGCCGAAGCGGTGATCGTAGCAGCTCAAGGAGACCAACCAGCCATCCTTGTTGTAACAGCTAGCATCGAAGAAGGTTACAAAACCTATTCGATCACTCAACCACCCGGAGGACCTGTTCGAACCAAGATCAAACGAGACGCCTCCGATCGATACACCCTTGGGGAATTCCTTGCCGTGGAGGAACCGAAGATCCACCCCGAGCCAGTGTTCGATAATTTGCTGGTAGAGGAACATGCCGGTTCAGTATCGTGGTACGCCCCCCTAAGCCTTGCCCCAGGGGTTGAATTGGAAAGCTTGGAGATTAAGGGCAAGGTCTTTGCTCAAGCTTGTAACAAGACAGGATGCTTACCGCCCAAGGACCATCCCTTTGTTGCGAAACTGGGGACATCACCAGTGCCATTGCCTAAAGTGAAACCGCTGGCCCCTGAAGCAAACACAACACCACCAAGCACAACACCGCCTCCCGGTGAATCGTCGCCATCGACTTCAATTCCACCCACATCTCCTGCTGTGGATCAGCCTACAGCCAATTACGACGTCGAACAATTGTCGCCCCAAACGAAAGACTCTGCATCGTCATCGTTGGCGTGGATGATGTGTGCTGCAGTACTCGCTGGCTTCATTCTGAATTTTATGCCGTGCGTATTGCCAGTTATCGGACTCAAGCTTCTGTCGTTTCTTGAGCAGGGTGGAAAGAATCCAAGGCGAGTATTAATGCTAAACGTTTGGTATTCCCTTGGCATTCTCAGTGTGTTTTGGGCACTTGCTGGAATCACTATTGTTCTGCGTCTTTGGTTTGGCCAATCTTTTGGATGGGGGCAGCAGTACAGTTACGACGGCTTCAACATCGCCTTGATCTCGATCGTATTTGTGATGGCTCTAAGCTTCCTAGGAGTTTGGGAGATTCCAATCCCGGGATTTGCAGGAAGTAGGAATGCTCAAGAAATGGCTTCGAAGGAGGGGGCATTAGGAGCATTCATTAAAGGAACCATCACCACCTTGTTGGCGACTCCTTGTAGCGGGCCATTTCTGGGTACCGCAGTTGGCTTTGCTTTGGTCTCCGCCCCGGAGATCACCTTTTTGATCTTCACCTTCATGGGGCTAGGAATGGCTGCTCCCTACCTACTGATCGGGCTACGGCCGCAACTGATGCGATTTTTGCCAAAGCCAGGTGCTTGGATGGACACGTTCAAGCAGGTCATGGGGTTCGTGCTGATCGGGACCGTATTATGGTTGATGTTACCGGTCGATGCGCACTTGCTGATGCCGACTTTGATTTTGCTCTCTGGTTTGTCAGCTGCCTGTTGGTGGATCGGTCGAACCCCCGCCTACGCAGAGCGAATCGAGAAGCTCAAAGCCTGGGGACAAGCTGCTTGCTTTGCAGCTGCGGTCGGCTGGTTTGCCTTTGCGATGCCACAAGTCACAGACCCATTGCCTTGGAGACCCTTTACCATGGCACAGTTTGCGGACGATGTAAACGCCGAAAAGACTGTTCTTGTCGAGTTCACCGCAGAGTGGTGCGCGACGTGCAAAATTCTGAAAGCTACAAATCTAGATCGGTCCAAAACCAAATCGATCGTATCCACGAATAACGTTGTGGTTTATGAAGTCGACATTGATCGCATCAATGATCAGGAGCGTCAGTTCTTCACCAAGATGCAGCCTAGCGGTGGCGTGCCTCTTGTTGCCGTGTTTCCGGCCGGCAAAAAGTACTCGCCAATTAGTTTTGGAAACGGATATACCCAATCGCAAATTCTGGAAGCCTTAAAAGAAGCTGGCCCTTCCAAGAATTCCCACTAAGACTTCTCTTAGCCCCAGATGACGATTGAGCCAAGCTGATTCGTACGGTTTAGTTGAGGCGAAGTGCTTAGTTATGTCGATCGTCGGGACTTTTGAAGTTGCTGTTGAGGTTCAACGATTCGATACCTACAGCCATTGTCCTATCTGCTTTGGCCACCGTGACACGAATACGATGACCAATCGCTAGATCGGAGACAAGGCATGCGGCTTGATCGCACGTGTAGGTCGCATCCTCGGCAAGTGTATGCGAAACAAGGTTTCCTTCTCTGTTCTTCATCACGATGCTATTGATCGCAAGGCTAGTAACAACTCCATCGACCGTTTGCATCGACGGTTCCCAACTGCGTTCCGGTGGTCGATTGGGATTGGCGGCAGCACTGTTTCTTCTGGCTTCATCAAACTTGGACAATGGTGGTGTTCCTTTCGATCGATTCGGGGGCATTTTGCTGTTAGCTTAAACCCTTTTTGACCCGAAGCGGGTTGGAAACGACCAAGAAACACAACAATGCTCATTTACTCTTGCATTCTTCGCACCGGTCTTCGACCACCCAACGGAAGCTCGGAACTGTTTTGGTCACGGTTTTCTTCATCAGCTTTTTTTTGGTGAAGAGAGATGCGTTGGGTTTTGCAATCCATTCGGTCCAAGAGAATGTCTTAGGCTGCGAACTTACTTTCGCTTCTAGTTTATTGTCTGGATCTTTTTTGCAGGCGGGCTCGCAATGGGTGCAACCTGGGCAGCTCGGACCGTTCAAACAAAAGTCCTCTTCCAAGACTCCCCAACAAACGACTGTGATTTTTTTCTCTTCTTTAACAAAGCGACACATTTTCGAAACTTGGTCGCGGCAACCGCAATGCGCGCAGCACCGTTCGCCAGCCCATAACATGGATGTCGAAACAACCTGCCAAGAAACCGATGCGCCCAGAAGCAACCATGTAGTCACTGTTTTCATCATCTGTTTACCTACCAGTTAAAATCAAAGCGACTTGCAAGGATATTGGAGCTCGTGGCGCCGAAAATAGCTTGTTCGCTGGTGATAGGATGGATCCAATCAAACATCATGCGAACGCGATCGCTCCAGTACCAATTGAAACCCAAAGTGAAGTCGTTGTATTGGCCTGCGTTCAAGTTATTGAGGTCCAAATGAGACCATCTTGCTTTCAGTTCCCAGCCTCCCCAACCGGCCCCTCCAGGCGTTAGAAAGAAATTCGTGAAGGGAACGTTTCTGGCGAATTGAGCTCCGTGCTGCCCAAATCGTTCGAAGACCCGGTTCTCTCCCGTTAAAAAGTAGCTCGTATGGATGTACGCCCCGCTGAGCTGGTTGGAGGAACCATCCAGCCGGCTAACGGAAGAAAGAAACGCCTCGCTCTGTACCGTGAATCTTCCCCATACGATCGCGGATTCTACGTTTCCAGTAGTGTACTCATCCGTCTGGAGAACGCCGCTATCGATGATTCGCGTTCCTTCGCGTATTTGAGGTCGCGCACGAAACCGAACTCGCTTGTCCTGATCTCTTGTGTACAAAATACCTAATCCAGTGTGCACAAGATAGCGACCGTTACTGGGCTCGTCATAATACGGAAGCCAAGTGAGTCTTCCGCTGACGCGGCAACCTTGGTTGTCATCTAGGCGCTCTTTGGTAGATTCGCTGATGCTATCAAGAAAGATACCGCTGGACCAAGTAACATTCTTTGCATCATTGCAATTGTAGAAAGCGAGGCCTACTTCGCGATCTGGTGCAAACACCCCCTGCGTTGGGATGGATCGTTCCATAAAAATGTTGTTGGTGTCATTGGTAACCTGCTCCAGACTAAACGGAACAAAGAAGTTCCCAATTCGAAATCGACCCAGCAATGGGATTTCATTCAGCGAGAAATAAGCGTCCTTCACTTCTGGCGATGTCACAATGCCCGGAACGTTTTCGCCAAACGTTTCTGGCTCCAGAGTCATCTGCAGACGAAAATCATATACCCCATACCCCGTTCCATCGGCGACCAAACGCAATCGACGAAATTCGAAATAGTCGTGCGTGTTGGGGATAGCTTGGTCCGCTTGAGCCCAGTTGATGTAATCCATCTGGACGTGCCCACCCAGCTTCACCGTCCACTTTTCGTCCGAGACATCTTTCCATGTCTCATCCGCTTTTTTATCAGCCTTGTCAGCCTTGTCGACGTTTTTGCTTTTTGCTTCGTCTTTGGTTTGCGGGTTTGATCGGGCCTTCGCCTCTTCCGATTTTTTCTCCTCGGATCTCGCTCGATTCTCAAGCTCTTCAATTCGCTTTTTGAGCTGATCCAATTCCGACACGGCAGGCTGAACCGACTCCTGCGTTTCCGCCCATGGCTGTGGAGGAATCGCGGGTTGCAGCGCGAATGTCTCTTGCGTCGCTTCGAATTGCGCGATGGTTCTAGATGGGCACCACGCGATGTAAGCCAAAAACAACCCTACAACGAGTGCTATGGATCGTCTTGCCGATTCGCGCTCCACTGAAATGCGTCTCAACGCTCTGGTCTCCCTGCAACACATTCAAGGTTGTTTCGCTAGCAAAATGCCGGTGTTTTGTTTGGGCAACCTCCAGAGGACTAGTCGGTTAACAAACCTTCTCGGCGTAATTCCTACAAATCTTAAGTTTGATTCGTTCATTCTTTTCGCTACAACTAGGCGTTCTTTCTTAACTGGGTTTCGAGTAGTTGCGTTCGTCCGTTTTGCAAAAGTTGGTAGGAATCGCGTTCAAACATGACATTCAAACATGCTTTCGCCGTTGTCGCCATGAATTGGATTTGGATCTTTGCGGTTGGTCTGCAGCTAGGCAGGGCAGCGGATCCGC